>JAVEEB010000474.1 GCA_030840665.1 Frankiaceae bacterium
CCCGGGTATCCCGCACCAATTGCTCGTCGCCGGCACCCCACTGCGCTGCCCGCCCGCGAAACGCCAGCAGGCACACGGCCACGGCCACCAACGCCCGGCTGTTGTCGAACGGCCAGTGCAGGAAGCCCATGTGCGCAGCGAGATCGGACAGGGGGAGGGTCGCGACCAGCAGGATCGCGACCCCTCCGATGACGTCGCCGCGTCGCCCGGATGCGATGAGCAGCGCCGCCACCACCACCGTCCAAGTTTCGTGGTGCGACCAGGTGACCGGCGACATGACGAGCGAGGCGCAGCCGACGAGGGCGGCCGATTCGGCCACCAGGCCGGCGCGGTAGCAGGCGCGCGCCCGGAGCAGTGTGTACGCGCCGAGCAAGCAGGCGCCCGTCAGCCATACAACGGTCTCAGTGCCGCCGGACAGGCCGCTGCGCAGCAACAAACCGTGGAGGGACTGGTTGACCGAGGCCGCGAGATCGCCCATGCGGCTGGTCTGCCGAATCGCCGTGCCCCAATAGAAGGCCGAGTCCGTGGGCAGCACGAGCCAGGCGAACGCGGTGCTCAGGACGAAGGTCGCCGCTGCGCGTGCCGCGTCGCGGCCCCGGCCGACGATGAGCAGCCACGGGATGAACAGCAGCGGTGTCAGCTTCACCGCCGCGCACAGACCGATTGCCACGCCGCCCCAGCGCCGGCCAGGACGGCCGACGGCGTCGGCGAACGTCGCCACGATCACGAAGAGCGAGATCTGCCCGAAGTCCAGATGCGCGCGGACGGAGCCGCTGGCGAGCAGTGCGCTGGCGATCCAGAGCGTCGCAGTCCGTTCGCGGCGGAAAGGCTCGGGCAGCGCCGCGGCGACGAGAGTCGCAAGGTAGGCAACGACGGCGAGGCCCGCGACCAGCCAGACCGCCTCAATGACGCCGAGCGGCAGCCAGGTCGGCGAGAGCACCAGGAGGGCGAACGGCGGATACGTGAACGGATAAGTGTTGATGCTGAAGGTGTACGGGTCGACGCCGGCGAACATCGACCGCACCGAACCGTGGTAGATGTGCAGGTCGAGGAACCGCGCGTCAGCGCCGGGTGACAGCGCCGTCACCACGTTGAGCACCACGAGGACCAGGCACGCAAGCCGGGGAAACCAGTACAGGAACGCTTCTCGCGCCGACGGTGATTCCTGCACGCGTCGGGGCGGCCACGACTCACGGAGCGCCTGGGTGGTCATTGACACGCCGCCCATTGTCCCGCTCGTTCGTCGCGCGCCGCCTGTTCCGCCTGACGCATGACGGGAAGGTACTGGCCGTTCGGTGGGATGAACAGGACAACCGCGGCGCCACTGCGGACGAGTTGCTCGTTGACGAACGTGCCGTCGGCGTTCCAGATGTACAGGAGCGGCCGGCCGTACGAGTCGTGAGTCTCGCGGTCGGCGACCACGCGTACCGTCGAGCCGACGGGCGTCAGCCGTGCCAGGGTCTCGGTGGCCTCGGGGCCGAAACATTCAACGGTGCCGTGGGTTTCCGGCGCGTTGATCTCCAGCAGCCGCACCCGGAGATCGCCGCCGGTCAAGGGTCCGGCGCCCACACCGACGAGGTGCATCGTGTCGCCGTCGACGATGCTCTGGACGCGCGCCGACTGGGCGTTCCTCGGGACGGGGACGGCCCCATTTGTTGACGCAGTGCTAGGAGGCGACGCGGCGGAGGACTGCGAACAACCGCAGAGGGCCGCGGCGACGAGTGCCATCGGGGCGCCCCGCCGCGTCAGATCCAGAATGGGAACCACATGTGCGCGTACCAGTCGCTATAAGTCATCGTCTGGGCGGCAAGGACCGGATACATGTACGCGAAGTTGCCCGCCACCAGCAGCACGAACGTGCCGGCCGCGACCGCACCCCAGAACCGCCGGTCCACCGATGCGTCCCGTCTACCGAGCACGAGGCCGAGCGCCAGGGTGACCGCCAGGATCATGAACGGCAGCGCGGGCAACATATAGAACAGGAACATCGTGCGCTCGCGCCAGATGAACCACGGCAGGTACGCCAGGGCGAACATCACCAGCACGGCGCCGGCGCGCCAGTCGCGCTTGCGGGCCCACAGCGCGAGCACCGCGGCCATCGCAATTATCGAGCCCCACCACAGGATCGGGGTGCCGATGGCAAGGATGGCCCGCGAGCAGGTCTTCGCAACGGTGTCGTGCGGGCCGCACGTTGCGGGGGTTGTGTAGAAGTACGAAACGGGGCGGCCGAGCACCCACCACAGCTCGGGTTTCGACCCGTAGGAGTGCGGCGACGTGAGGTGCGAGTGGAAGCGGATCGCGTCCCGGTGATAGTCGAGCCACGCGAGAGTGACGTGGTACATGTGACCGAGCGTGCCTTCGCCCTTGACCAGGTAGCGGTCGTGGTTCCACGCGTGTGCACCGTCGGAGACGAACCAGCCCGTCCAGGAGGCGGTGTAGGCCACCACCGGCAATACGACGAACGCGATCCGGCGGTGGAGCCAGCCGTTGCGCGGCAGGCGCTGTGGGCCACCCGTCTCACCCAGGCCCCGCCGGAACAGGATCAGCAGGCCGCCGACGCTCGGCAGGTAGTGGTAAAGCCCGGGCCACCACGGCTTGCCCGGCACCTCGATGCCCGCCAGTCGCCTGGCACCCCGTTCCCAGATGCTCGCGAGGATCAGGTAGCCGGGGACGATCCAGGCGGCGCTCCATTTGACGGCGAGCGCGCAGCCGACGCAGACCCCGGCCGCGTACAGCCACCACCGCGGGCCGAGGCGCGGGCCGGGCCAGGCCAGCTCCTGGTCGTCACGGATCAGTCGCGCTAGCCGTCGCCGGACCCAGTCGCGATCGGCGACGATGCAGGCGAAGGCCGCCACGACCCAGAACATCAGGAAGATGTCGAGCAGGGCCGCGCGGCTCTCGACGAACTCGAGTCCGTCGAGCGCGAGCAGCAGGCCGGCGACGCAGCCCAGCAACGTCGAGCGGGTCATCCGCCGCGCAGTCC
>JAVEEB010000062.1 GCA_030840665.1 Frankiaceae bacterium
TCCACGTCGGCAACCGGCATCCCAGCGACGGGTCCCGTCACGACACCAACCCAAGCGCAGCGACGTACTCGGCCATCGTGCGTTCCTCACCGATGCCCCGCACGAGCGACCAGCGCACGATGCCCTCAGCGTCGACGAGGAAGGAGCCGCGCAACGCAACCCCGGCGGTCTCGTCGAAGACGCCGTACAAGCGCGCAATGTGGCCGTGCGGCCAATGGTCGCTCACTAGTGGGAAGCCCAGTGCCTCCGTGTCGGCCCAGACACGCTGACTGAACATGGCGTCGCACGACACCCCGATGACGCCGACGGACCGCTCCGAGAACACCGCGAGTGAGTCCCGCAGAGCTCGCATTTCCCCGCTGCACGTCGAGGTGAAGGCCCACGGGAAGAACACGAGCAGGACCGCGCCACTCACGGGGGGACGAGCGAGGGAGCTCGCGGCGGAGCCGGCGACCCCGACGGACAACGGAGCACCGTTCTGGTCCCGGCCGTCGAAAGCCGGCGCGGCCTCGCCGACCGCGACCATCAGCGCTTCGGCGCGCGCGTGACCTTCGGTGACACCAATCGAGTGCCGGACCAGTGCTGCGCCGCACTGATGCTGCTCGTCGAGGCCAGGCCGGCGGTGGGCGCAGCTTCGCCGATGTCGCTGGGCTCGACGTGGCCGGCTCGCCCGGCCTTCGGCGTGAGGAGCCAGATGACGCCATTGGCGGCGAGAGCGGTCAGCGCGTCGACGAGCGAATCAACGAGATCGCCGTCGTCCTCGCGCCACCAGAGCAACACCACGTCAACCACGTCGTCGTAGTCCACGTCGACAATCTCGGTGCCGGTGCGCTCGACGATGGCGTCGCGCAGCACGGTGTCGATGTCGTCGTCAGCGCCGACTTCCTGGATGACCATGCCCGGCGTGATGCCGAGCTTGTCACAAATCGTCCGCTGTCCCTCCGCGCTGCTCGCGGTCGCGCTCACTGCTCGTGCCTCCCGATCAAGTGCCAAAGTGTCCTGCCCGGTAGTCCAGCGGCCCAGGGCCGACCGCGCAAGTGTTTCGCCCACCTTTGTCGGGACTGACAGCGGGTCACGCTTCCGCCAGCTGATCGACGATCATGAATGGGAACCACCCGGGACTCCGCGTGGCGGGCCAGCCCGGGATCGACCACCCCTGCGCAGAAATGCTGGAAAGCCCCTCGCTGAGACGGGCCGACCCGTGGTCTGAGCAATTTGGGCGTATTTCACGCCTGCGGCGGGTTGGGTGGGCCAATTCACAGGCACCCGAATCGACGGAATGCCTATCCGCTTGCGACGATGGAGGTCGTCACGCCCCACAAAGGGCGATCGACGTCCACGCTCCACGAGAACGAGGGGTCCAGCCGAGGTGGCATCCGAACACCCGCGTTACACCGAGATCAGCGACGGTCTTCTTGGTCAGGTCCCCGATCAGGACGCCGAAGAGACCGCCGAATGGCTCGAGTCGCTCGACGCACTGACCGAGGCGCAGGGCGAATTCCGCGCCCGCTACGTGCTGCGGTCCCTCATCGCCCACGCGCGCGAGCAGGGCATCACGCTGCCGCCGACGCTGAGCACCGATTACGTCAACACGATCCCGGCAGCCGACGAGCCCGCATTCCCCGGTGACGAGGTGCTCGAGCAGAAGATCCGCGCGTACGTGCGCTGGAACGCGGCCGTCATGGTCACCCGAGCGAACCGCCCAGAGGTCGGCGTCGGCGGTCACATCGCGACGTTCGCCAGCTCCGCCGTGCTCTACGAGGTGGCGCACAACCACTTCTACAAGGGCAAAGACGGCGACGGCTCCGGAGACCAGGTCTACTTCCAGGGCCACGCCTCCCCCGGCATGTACTCCCGCGCGTACGTCGAAGGCCGCCTCACCGCGGACGCCCTCGACGGCTTCCGCCAGGAGGTCTCCCGCGAGGCCAGCCTCCCTTCGTACCCCCATCCGCGCCTCATGCCGGAGTTCTGGGAGTTCCCGACGGTGTCGATGGGCCTCGGGCCCATCAACTCCATCTATCAGGCCCGCTTCAACCGCTACCTCACGAGCCGCGGCATCAAGGACGTCAGCGACTCGCGCGTCTGGTGCTACCTCGGCGACGGCGAGATGGACGAAGTCGAGTCCCTCGGCCCCATCGGCCTTGCCTCGCGCGAAAACCTCGACAACCTCACCTGGATCGTCAACTGCAACCTGCAGCGCCTCGACGGCCCGGTCCGTGGCAACGGCAAGATCGTTCAGGAGCTCGAGACGATCTTCCGCGGCGCCGGCTGGCACGTCATCAAGCTGCTCTGGGGCAACGAGTGGGACGAGCTGTTCGCCAAGGACGCCGAAGGCCTGCTCGTCAAGGCGCTCGGCGACTGCCCCGACGGGCAGATGCAGACCTACACGGTCAGCACGGGCGCGCACATCCGCGAGGACCTCTTCGGCCGCGACCCGCGCCTACTCGCGATGGTCGCCGACAAGAGTGACGACGAGCTGGTCACCCTGATCAACGCGCGTGGCGGTCACGACGTCAAGAAGGTGTACGCCGCGTATCGCGCCGCCACCGAGCACAAGGGCCAGCCGACCGTCATCCTCGCCCAGACCGTCAAGGGCTGGAAGCTCGGCTCGGGCTTCGAGGCCCGCAACGCGACGCACCAGATGAAGAAGCTCACCAAGACCGAGATCAAGGT
>JAVEEB010000023.1 GCA_030840665.1 Frankiaceae bacterium
CTCCGGATGGGCCCGGTCCGTTGCGCGACGTAGAAGTGCCGCGAGCGCCGCGGGGGTCACCCGGTCCTGCGTCGACAGGCCGCTGCCGTCCGTCAGCCGTACCCCGGGGATCCCGATAGCGCCAACGGCCGCGGAGACGGCGGCCGCCCCGGCCGCGAACGACCCTGCCCCGCCCTTCTTCAAGGACACGTGCCGGGCGAGAGCCTCGGCGATGTCGTTGTCGCTCAGGGTCAGCATCCGCTCGACGAGGGCGGAGACCGGCGGCGACACGACCGATGCGATCTCAGCGCCGCCGCCGACCGCGGCGCGCGCGCGACCCGTCACTTGAATGCCGTCCGCCGTCAGCAGGCCGGCGAAGCGCTGCCCCGCAGCCCCCGCCGGGTCAGGCACTCGTGGATCCGCACCGGCAGCCACGCGGCCCCCGTCCAGCATCAGGCCACCGACGGGCGCGACGTCGCCTTCCGTGACATAGACGGGCTTCCACCCCGGCGCGACCGCGGGCCCGGAGAAGATGCCCGCGTCGTACCCGACCGTCACGCGCGTCTGCCCGCGCGCCTTCAACGCGGTGGCCGTCGCCTGCGCCAGGTCGACGAGCCGGGCTGCGGCGAAGCCGTCCGGCGACGCCCCGGCCGCGAGCGTGGGGTCGCCGCCGCCGACGAGGACCACCCGGCCTGCGGCTGGATCGTCCAGGACGCGCGTCGTCAGCCGCGCGGCCGGGCCGAGCACGGTCAGCGCGGCGGCGGCGGTCGCGAGCTTAGCGGTCGAGGCGGGCACCAGGGCCGTCCCGGAGGAATGGTCGTACAAGATGTCGCCCGTCACCCCGTCCAGGACGATCCCGCCAGGCCTGGTGATGAGGGCCTTCGCGTCGAAAGCCTTGTTGAGGAGCGACGCGAGGAGTGCTGCGGAGGGTTCCGGAGCGTCGCCGGCGAGCGCCCCGACGCCGGTGACCGGAGGCCCGGCCGGGACAGGCGGGGCAGGCACAGGCGGGTCGGGCACAGGCGAGTCGGTCACAGGCGGGTCGCTGACGGCCGGAGTGGAGGGGCTCGGCGTGCCGGACCGGGGGCTAGGGCTCTGCACGGCGCTGGACTGTGGAGCACCCGTCGGGGTCAAGCGGGGGGCGGTGACGCGTAGCCCGGCGGCGACCGAAAAGCCCGCCGCGGCGCCCCCCACGGTCAGAACGATCACCAGCAGCACCCGGACCGACCAGGACAGCCGCGCCGACTCCTCGTACACGTCACGTCCCCTCAGCCATCGCAGTGGCGGTGACGAGCGAGGCACCGACAGTGGTGCAGACTAATCCTCACGATCACGAGGTGCGGTGGCGAGCGTCACTGGCACCCAGCGACCATCCGTGAGGGGCACGCGTGAATTTCGACGTCACGATCGAGATCCCCAAGGGACAGCGCAACAAGTACGAGATGGACCACCACTCCGGTCGCATCCGTCTCGACCGCATGCTGTTCACCGCTACCCGGTACCCGGCCGACTACGGGTTCATCGACGAGACGCTCGGCGAGGACGAAGACCCGCTCGACGCGATGGTCCTGCTCGAAGAGCCGACGTTCCCCGGCTGCCTCATCGCCTGTCGCGCCATCGGGATGTTCCGGATGCGCGACGAAAAGGGCGGTGACGACAAGGTCATGTGCGTGCCGTCCAACGACCCGCGCCTCGCCGGCCTGCAGGACATCGACGACCTGCCGCCCTTCCACCGCCTCGAGATCCAGCACTTCTTCGAGACCTACAAGGAGCTCGAGCCCGGCAAGTCCGTCGAAGGCGCCCACTGGGTCGGCCGCGACGAGGCCGAGGCCGAGATCCGCGCGTCCCAGCAGCGCCTGCGCGACGCCGGCGGCGTTCTTCCGTAACGACTGACGCGCAAGTCGGTGCCATCGCGCGCCGATGCACCTTCCGACACCTGACGGCGGGAGCGCACAGTGGACGACCTGGAAATGCTGATGACCGAGGCGTACGACGAGGGTGTCGTCACCGAAGTCATCCGCCCCGCCGCGATCCTGCCTGAGGACGCCGCCCGTGCGGTGCTTGTCGAGCTTGCCGTCCGCGACGTCCGCGGCGGGGGCGACTGGCACGCAACCCCCACGCTCTGGCGCCGATACGACCGGCCGTGGGACGGGGTCGATCAGCCCGGCAGCGCACAACTCATCGGGTCGATGCAGGTGGCGTACGGAACGCCCACGCGCTACACGATCACCGTCTACCGCTGCACGATCACGCGCTTCGGTCAGCAATACGGCTGGTCGGTCCAGACGCTGTGCAACGAGGCGCTCAGCTACGGCAACCTCAGCCTCGACACGTGCCCGCGGGCCGACCTCGCCCCGACCCCGAAGCCGTTCCGCATGCCGACAGGCCCGATCCTCCCCTCCTGAGCGCGTACGTCCCCGTCCCCGCGGGCACGACCCGATTCGTCGTACGACGAAAAGGAGACCTCGTGACCCCGCCAGCCAGGACCTCCCAGCCCAAAACCTCGCTGCCCAAGACCTTGCTGCCCGCCAAGGTGCCCGCACACCTCGTCGCCGGTCCGTATGGTCACCCGACGCATCCCATCGCCGTCATGGCCCCGATCGGCGCGTGGGTCTCGAGCCTCGCGCTGGATCTCCTGTCGAGGCGGTCCAAGGGCAACAAGAGCATGGGGTACGCCGGCAGTTCCCGGGCGCTCATCGGCCTCGGCCTGCTGGGCGCCGGCGGTGCCGCACTGACGGGATTGCTCGACTACACGACGATCCCCCGCGGCACGCGGTCGAAGAAACTCGCGACGGCCCATCTGGTGATGAACGTGGGGGCGGTCGCGTCGTACACGCTGAACTTCTTCGGCCGCAAGCCCGACGGGCCCGTGACGGACGACTCGCTGCGGCGGTCGGTCATGACCCTCGGGGTGCTCGGTGTCAGCGGGTTCGTCGGCGGGGAGCTCGCCTACCGGTACGGGGTGCGGGTGGCCGACGAGGGCACGCAGGCGAGGGGCTTCACGGGCTCGAACCTGGCCGTCGACCCCTACGCCAGCGAAGGCATCCACCGGGCTGGGAATGTCGCGGGGCGGCAACGCATCGACCCGTACTGACCGCCAGGAGGGGTTGCCTGCGCGCTTCCGGGCCGGCCTGTAGCATGTCCGAGGCAAACCAGGCCGCCTTAGCTCAGTCGGCAGAGCGTCTCACTCGTAATGAGAAGGTCCGGAGTTCGATTCTCCGAGGCGGCCCCAGTTTTCGGCCTTTGGGCGCCCATCCGTTTCCGCGGGTGGGCGCCCTTTGTCGTACCCGACCTCTTGAGCGGGTGGATCACGTCTCGGCAACGAGTGCCTCCGGAAAGCTCGTACGACGAGTTGCGCGTGTCACGATGCGCGCGTGACCGCCACCCTTCCATCGCCGGCAACCAGGGCGGCGCCCAACCCGGCCCTTGTCGATGAACTGGTCAGCCTCACGCAACGGTGGGCCGGCGGCCAGGCATACGACGACGACCGGCTCGTGACCGTGCGGACCGCACTGATCGACGCGACGGCCGCACACGCGAGCGCGCAGATCCCGATCTACCGGCGGCTGGTGACCGAGCTCGGCGCAGGCCACGGCGACCGGCCCCTGCTGGACTGTGACGTGTTCAAGGCGTACGACCCCCGGTGGATCGACGATGGCGACTGGCGGTCGATGACCGGCTGGCTCGCGGGGCTGCACGATCGTCCGCCGCTGCTGGGGAGGCGGCCGAGCGACCTCGACGATTGGCTGGCCGTGCTCGAACATGGCGGCACCCGCGCCGTCTGCAGTTCCGGCTCCTCCGGAATGCTTTCGTTCGTCCCGCGCAGCGCGCAGGAATGGGAGCTCGCGCGATTCGTGGGAACGGCAGCGCTGGCGCCCCTCATCGCGCGCCGGGTCGGCCGCCGCTCGGAGCGGGTAGCCCTGCGAGCGGCGACCGCGACGCTCGGTCCGCGCCGCGTCGATGCGCTGACGCAACGGGCGCCCCGGCGCCGGGAGGCGGCCTTCGTGCTCGACTTCGCCGACGGCCGCACCGGTAACCAGGTCATCGGCCGCGAGCTGGCACGGGCAGTGGGTGTGCGGCACTATCTCTACCCCGGCACACTTTCCGCCGTCGGCGTGCGCGCCCTCGCCCGGGGGCCGCGAACGGCCGCCGACGTCGCCGCGCTGCGGCTGTTGCAAGACGAGCTGGTCGACGGCGCGGACGCACACATGACGCGGCTCGTCGCCGCGATGCGCGCCGGCGCGTCCAGTGCACGCAGAGCATTCGTCTTCGGTACGCCACACCAGTTGCTACAGCTCGTGACAGCCATCGAACGGTCGGGGCAGCCCGTCCTCACGCCTCGCGGGAGCGTCGTGTTCTTCGGCGGTGGCTGGAAGAATTTCGACGGCGGCACCATTCAGCGCGACCAACTGATCGCCCGTGTCTGTTCAGCCCTTGGGGTACGACCAGAGTTCGTGCTCGAGGGCTACTCCATGACGGAGCTCAACACGATGCTCCTGCGGTGCGAGGACGGCCGCTTTCACATCCCTCCACTGATCGAAGGTTTCGTCGTCGACCCGTCGTTGCGGGAGTCGCCGACCGGCACGGGGCGTTTTGGCTTCCGAGACCCTCTCGCGACCAGCCGGCCAGGCTTCCTGGTGACCGGCGACGCGGTCACCTTGGTGGACGACACCTGCCCGTGCGGTCTCACCGGCGCGGCCATCACGGCCATTGCCCGGGCTGGCCGGCACGAGGTCAAAGGCTGCGCCGGCATCGCCGCGTCATTGCCCGTATGACGCTCTTCTCCGCTGTCGACGGCGTCGTCCACCTGCCACACCTGGTGCGCGGAAACTTGGTGCGCCCGCCACAGCTCAGCGCCGAGCACGTCCGTGCGGCCCTGGGGGACGGCGACTACGCCAGGACCACTGGCGCGCAGGTCATCCGTGATGCGCAGACCGGCACATTCTTCGTTCTCCCTGACGTTTCCGGCCTGGATCTCGTCACCGACGCGGGTGCACTCGAGGTCACGGCGGACGTGCCGGTCGATTCAATCGTGTCGTGGCTCGAGGCCGCAGCCGTCGCCCTTCTGTCCACCGACGAGGCCAA
>JAVEEB010000075.1 GCA_030840665.1 Frankiaceae bacterium
CACTCGCCCGTGCGGGCGTTGCGGTGGGCGCCTTCGGAGCGCGGGAAGAACTCGTACCAGCTCGAGAACAGGCCGCGCTCCCGGTCGACCCACAGGCCGTAGCGGTCCGAGGCCGTCACGTGCTCCCTCAGCGGCGCAGTGGTCATCACAGTGACGACATCGTCGGCGATGGCCGGTGCGAGCCGCGCTTCGGGCGGCAGGCTTGTGTCGGCCAGCGTCGCGGCTGCAGCGCGCAGCAGCGAGGCCGAGGCGGCGCCCGGGCCGGCCGCCGACTGCTCGAGCAGCAAGGCCCCCTCGGCGAGCTCGAGCGAGATGTCCTGGCCGGCCGCGAGCTTGACCTCGGCGTTGTGGTGCCACGTTGCGTACGGATCGCCCCACGCCTCGATCACGAAGGACCAGTTGCCCGGGCTCGACGCGGTCACGGTGGCTTCCCACCGGTCGGTGCCCTGACCGACCAACGTCATGGGCGTGAACGGGCCCGGCCTGCCGGTCGGGTCGAGGAGGACGACGTTCGCGTTCACCGCGTCGTGGCCTTCGCGGAAGAGCGTCGCGCCGATCGTTACCGCCTCGCCGACGACCGCACGAGCCGGCCAGCGGCCGCAGCCGACAGCCGGGGACACGTCAACGATGGGGATGCGCCCGATCATGGTCCGCAGGCTATCGGCCCGGGACTTGGGTCCCGTCGTCGCGTCTATCGACATGCCGGTCGAGACGGGGCCGTCGACCGGCTCGGCCATGGTGACCCCTGGGGTCGGTCCCGAAGCGATATCGGCGGCGGCGTTGTCGGGGATCGGGCTCATGCGGGCGCTCCCGGCGGGCTGAAGAGTTCGGCGGCGAGCGGGAGGCGGCGCAGGACCGCCTGCCGCAGCTCTGGGTCGTGCTCCGCCAGTGCGGACAGGACAGCCTGGGCCGCGTACTTGGACCGGTCGAGCGGCCAGCCTGATCGGCGGGCGACCTCCTCGACGAACCCGCTGACGCTGAGGCTCAACTCGCTCTCGCCGTCTTTCGCGGCCAGGCTGCGTTGCGACTGCCTGGGCAGCGCGTTCCGGTCGGGATCGTCCAGGCACGCGGCGAGGCTGCCGGCGACCGCCGTGATGGCCAAGCGAGCTTCGGTCGGATCACGCAACGTGCTGCGTGTCCGCACCGTGAGGAGCAGGTCATCGAACTCTGGCATGCCCCATTGCTACCCTCCGATCTGAATTCATGCGCTCGGAGCCCGGTGACACGGCATAAAAAATCTTGTGCGTCGCCAGTCGTCAACTTGCGAAAACATGCCCGTAACGTGCCCCAGTAAGGTGTGTCAGGTGAAAGCACTCCGGAGATTTACGGTCCGCGTCGCCCTGCCCGCACCTTTGGCAGGCCTCGACGAACTTGTCAACAACCTGCGCTGGTCGTGGCACGACGGGTCCATCGACCTGTTCGAGTCGATCGACCCAGGGCTGTGGCAACAGGTCGCCGGCGATCCCGTGCGACTGCTGGGGGAGGTGTCGTCCGCCCGCCTCGGCGCCGTGGTGGCCGACCTGCACGCGTATCTGGCCTCTGACCGGTGGTACCAGAGCCTGCCCGATGCGCCGGCGTCGATCGGCTACTTCTCACCCGAGTTCGGCATCACGGAGACGCTGCCGCAGTATTCGGGCGGTCTCGGCATCCTCGCCGGAGACCACCTGAAGACCGCGAGCGACCTCGGCGTGCCCATCATCGGCGTCGGCCTGTTCTACGAGCACGGCTACTTCGCCCAGTCGCTGTCCGCGGACGGCTGGCAGCAGGAGCGTTACCCACCGCTCGACCCGCAGGGCTTGCCGATCTCCCTGATCCGTCACGAGGACGGCGCCCCGCTGGTCATCGACATCCAGTTCCCCGGCGACCGCAGCATGCGTGCGCACGTGTGGAAAGCGCAGGTCGGCCGCGTCCCCCTCTTGCTGCTCGACTCCAACATCGAGGAGAACGCGCCCAGCGAGCGCGAGGTCTGCGACCGCCTGTACGGCGGCGGGTCCGAGCACCGACTTCAGCAGGAGATCCTGCTCGGCGTCGGTGGCGTCCGGGCCGTCCGCGCCTACTGCGCCATCACTGGTACGCCGTACCCGGAGGTCTTCCACACCAACGAGGGTCACGCCGGTTTCCTCGGCGTGGAGCGCATCCGCGAGCTCGTGGACGAGCAGAAGCTGTCCTTCGACGAGGCCCTGACCGCCACGCGCGCCGGCACCGTGTTCACGACGCACACGCCCGTGCCCGCGGGCATCGACCGGTTCCCCCGCGAGCTCATTCGCCAGTATTTTTCAAGCGGGCTTCAGGGCAGCCTCCCGGTCGAGCGCATCCTCGGGCTTGGCGCTGAGCCCGTCGACGGCGACCCGCACGTGTTCAACATGGCGCTGATGGGCTTGCGCCTCGGTCAGCGCGCCAACGGCGTGTCGCTGCTGCACGGCATCGTGAGCCGCGAGATGTTCGCCGGCTTGTGGCCGGGCTTCGACACCCACGAGGTGCCGATCCAGTCCATCACCAACGGCGTTCACGCACCGACGTGGATGTCGCGGGAAACCCTTGCCCTGTTGAGTTCTGACGGGGATTACGACGCCCTGGACGACGCATCGGTCTGGGAGACGCTCGACCACACGTCCGACGACGACCTGTGGGCCCTGCGCCGCAGCTTGCGTCTGCACCTCGTGCACGAGGTCCGCCGGCGCACACGGGCGTCGTGGCACCAGCGCGGCGCGGCCGACGCCGAACTGTCGTGGGTCGACTCGATGTTCGACCCCGACGCCCTGACGATCGGGTTCGCGCGCCGCGTCCCGTCGTACAAGAGATTGACTCTCATGCTGCGCGACCCGGCACGGCTCACGGCCCTGCTCACCGACCCGCTCAAGCCGGTGCAGATCGTCATCGCCGGCAAGGCCCACCCTGCCGACGACGGCGGCAAGGCGCTTGTGCAGGAGATCGTGAAGTTCGCGGACGGCGCGGGCGTGCGGCACCGCATCGTGTTCCTGCCCGACTACGACATCGGCATGGCCCGCGTGATGCTGCCGGGCTGCGACGTCTGGCTCAACAACCCGCTGCGGCCGCTCGAGGCGTCCGGCACGTCGGGCATGAAGTCGGCCCTCAACGGCGGCCTCAACCTGTCGATCATGGATGGCTGGTGGGACGAGATGTTCGACCGTTCCAGCCCCAACGGCTGGGCGATTCCCTCCTCGGAGGTGGCCGATCCTGACCGCCGCGACGACCTCGAGGCGCACTCGCTCTACCACCTCATCGAGTCCGAGGTCGCGCACCACTTCTATGACCGCGACGGCGACGGTGTGCCGCGCTACTGGATCCAGATGGTGCGGCACGCGCTGCGCTCCCTGGGCCCGCAGGTGCTGGCGAGCCGGATGGTGAAGCAGTACGTCAACGAGCTCTACGCGCCGGCCGCCCGCTCGAGCCGCGTGCTGGCCGCGTCGGCGTACGCCTCGGCCAAGTCGCTCGCGTCCTGGCTGGCCGCGACGGAGGCGCAGTGGCCGTCCGTGAAGGTCACCCACGTCGAGACGTCGCTGGCGACCGACTCGCCGGACCTCGGCAGTTCGCTGCCGATCCGGGCCGTCGTCGACCTGGGCGACCTGTCGCCCGAGGATGTGATCGTGCAGGCGGTCTTTGGTCGCGTCAACGACGCAGACGATTTCGTGTACGACGCCCTCAAGGACATCTGCGCCGCCGCCTCGGAGATGGTCTTCGCGGGCAAGTCGGACGACGGGCTCTTCCGGTTCGAAGGAGAGGTGCCTCTCGGGCGCACCGGGCCGTTCGGCTACACGGTCAGGGTCTTGCC
>JAVEEB010000098.1 GCA_030840665.1 Frankiaceae bacterium
GCCGAGGAGGGCCGCGAGTTCGAAGTGCTCGCCCACCTGCTGCGCAAGGCGACGGCGGAGACCTTCCGGGCCCGGCTGGCGGGCGCCGATCTGAACGCGCTCATCGACCGGTTCGCCGACGGCACGACGGTCGAGACGGGCGAGTTGGTCGCCGCCACGGCGTTGCTGTCCTCGATCGGCCCGCTGCCCGGGTTGGCGAAAATCCTCGACCGGCTTGGCATTCACGAGGAGACGCCCGCCTTGGCGGCTGCGGGGATCGAGTTCGCGTTGGAGGGCCTGCACCTGACGCGCAAGCTCGGCAAGGAAGAGCTCCCGGGTCGCACCGTCTACGGCGGCTGACATGAAGTACTTCCGGTACGGCGAGTGGCGCGGCGGGCCGGATCCGCTTGCGCCGCCGTACGACATCAACGCCGCGGTCGACGCGCTCGGCGACGCCGTCCTCGACGGCGGCTCGCCGCGTGAGGCCATGACGGAGATGCTGCGCCGCGGGCTGAACGGGCGCCGCGGGCTCGACGACCTGCAGGCCGCGGTTCGGCGGCGGCAACGTGAGGCGAGGCGGCGTGGGCAGCTCGACGGCACGCTGCAGGAGGTGCGCCGACTGCTCGACACCGCGATCGGCCAGGAGCGGGCCCAGCTGTTCCCGGAGCCGACAGACGACGCCCGTTTTCGTGAAGCCCAGCTGGATTCTCTGCCGTCGGACACGGCGCGGGCGGTGCGTGAACTCTCGTCGTACGACTGGCGTTCTCCCGCCGCTCAGGCGACCTTCGAGCAGATCAACGACCTCCTCCGCAGCGAGGTGCTGGACGCGCAGTTCAACGGTATGAAGCAGGCGCTGGAGCACCAGACTCCCGAGCAGCTCGCCCGCGTACGCGAGATGATGGCCGCGCTCAACGCGATGCTCGAGGCGGACGCGCGCGGTGAGCACACGCAGGCCGGCTTCGACGCGTTCATGGAGTCGTACGGCGACATGTTTCCCGGGCAGCCGGCGAACCTCGCCGATCTGGTCGACGAGCTCGCCCGCAATGCCGCAGCCGCATCGCGGCTCATGAACTCGCTGCGCCCCGACCAGCGCGACGAACTGGCGAATCTCATGAGCGGCGCTTTCGGCGACAGCGGGTTGCAGCAGGAGATGTCACGGCTGTCCGATTCGCTGCGCAGGGCGCGGCCGGACCTCGACTGGTCGAGCGGCGAACGTATGAACGGCCAAGAACCCATGGGTTTTTCGGACGCCACATCGACGCTCGCCGAGTTGGCCGACCTCGACGAACTGTCACAAACCCTCAGCCAGGACTACCCGGGGGCGTCCCTCGACGACGTTGACCTGGAAGCGATCTCGCGCACCCTCGGCCGCGAGGCAGTGGACGACGTTGCGGCGTTGCGTTCGCTCGAGCGGGAGCTCGAGGCGCAGGGGTTCGTGCAACGTTCGCGCGACGGTTGGGAGCTGTCGCCCAAAGCGGTCCGGCGGATCGGTGGCACTGCGCTGCGCCGGGTTTTCGCGCAACTGTCCGCGGCGCGGCGCGGCGATCACGACGTGGTGGACGCCGGCGCTGCGGGCGAGCGGACGGGGTACTCCCGGCCGTGGGTCTTCGGCGACGAGCAGCCGATCGATGTGGTGCGGTCCGTGCGGAACGCGGTCCTGCGCGGTGGCGCCGCCGCCGACGGCAGCTCGGTCCAGATGCAGATCGACGACTTCGAGGTGTACGAAACAGAAGCGCGCACCTCCGCGGCGGTCTGCCTCCTGGTCGACCTGTCGTACTCGATGGCCTTGCGTGGCACGTGGGGCACGGCGAAATCCACGGCACTCGCCCTGCACGCGCTCGTCACGACGCGGTTTCCGCAGGACCACATCACGATCATCGGCTTCTCGGACTACGCGCGGCGGTTGCAGCCGGCAGAGCTCGCCGGCCTGTCGTGGGACATGGTGCAGGGCACGAATCTCCAGCACGCGTTGATGATTGCGCGTCATACGTTGGCCAAGCATCCCAACTCCGAACCCGTCGTCCTGGTCGTCACGGACGGCGAACCCACCGCGCACCTGGAGCCTGACGGCCACGCGTACTTCGCCTGGCCGACGCTGCCGGAGACCGCACAGCTCACCAACGACGAGGTGGAGAAGCTCACCCGGATGGGCGCCACGATCAACGTCTTCATGCTCGACGACGAGCCGCGCCTCGTCCGTTTCGTGAACAAGCTGGCGGAACGCAACGGCGGCCGCGTGTTTTCGCCGTCCGCCGAGAGGCTGGGCGAGTACGTGGTGAGCGACTACCTGCGGGCCCGCCGCGGTCGCCGTTCCCGCCGAGCTGGCTGATCCAAGGCATCCTGTGCAACCGCGCGTCGCCTTACGGAGTGTATTGGCGACGAAAGGACAGCCCATGGACGACGATGCCGACTTCGCGGCGTTCTACGCCGCGTGCCGGCCGCGCCTCGTGACGATTCTCGCCGCCCTGACCGGCAACCTCACCGAAGCCGAGGATGTCGTTCAGGAGGCGTTCACTCGCGCGCTGCCCCGGTGGGGAAGGTTGCGCGAGTACGACGACGCCGAGGCCTGGGTCTATCGCGTGGCGAGCAACCTCGCGCGCAGCCGCTGGCGGCGGTCGCTGCGGGTGGTCACGGACTACGGCGCGGACACGCACCGAGCGGCGGGGGAGTTGTCGCCTGACCGTGTCGCACTCGTGGCCGCGCTGCGCGCGTTGCCGCTCGACCAGCGCGAAGCACTTGTGCTCTTTCACATCGCCGACCTCAGCGTGGACGACATCGCCCGTCGTCTCGAGCTGCCCGCCGGCACCGTCAAAGCCCGACTTTCCCGAGGTCGCCGCGCCATGGCGCAGCTTCTCGCCCCTCTTGACAAGGTGACTGCTCATGACTGACCACGACGTACTCGACGGCCAGCTCAAGGATCTTGCTGCGCATTACCGGTCGGCGATGTCAGCCGGCACCGTGCCACAGCGACGGCGCGCGCATCGGCACCGCGTCCTTCGCGTAGCGGCCGCTGCGACCGGTGTCACCGCCCTCGTAGCCGCCGCAGCTCTCGCTGGTGTTTTCGCACTGCCCCGCCACGAGGCACCGGTCGAGCAGACCGCTACGGCGGTAACCCAGCCAACGGAGCCACCCGAACGAGCGGGCGCCGTGACCATCAACGCCAAGGAGACGGCTCCGGTGCGCGACTTCCGCGTGCCCCGGATCGTCTTTGCTCGCGACAAGGCGTTGTACATGTCGGGCCTGACCTGCGAGTCCGGCACGTGCACATTCGCCCTACGCGTCAGCCGTGACGCGGGCACGACCTGGCACGACCTGACGATCGGGTCGGCGCAGCCAGGCCACGACAACGCCCCTGGGGAAGCGGCGTTCACGGATGCTGAGCACGGCTTGCTGTCGCTGCACAACAGATTGTTCGCAACAAGTAATGCAGGGCGGACGTGGACGTCCGTCACGAATCGCGTGCTCACGGACTTCAACGTCGTCGGGACGCGCGTCTATGCGCGGGAGATGGGCGCCCAGGACACCGGAGTCGCCGGTCCGACCGTTGGCCCGAGTGGAGCCGTGTGGGTCGATGGCACGACGATTCACGAGCTGCTGCCGCCGCCGGGCGGCCTGGCCGGCTTCGCCGCGACGCCAGACGGGGTGTACGCGTTGTCGAACGCCAGCAGCGCAAACCTCGTGGCCTTCTCGACGACCGACGGCGGCAAGACATGGACGCCGGCGACAGCACCGTGCACTACGCCGCAGGGAAAGGCCGGTCGTGACGGCTCGAGAGTTCCAGTGTGGAGCATCAAGGCGGATAGCAACGGACGCGGCCTGTGGTTCAGCTGCGACCGGATACTGTACCGATCGGCCTACCTCGGGGCCGCCTGGGTTGACGTCACAGGTCCGCTTGCTGCCAGAGCCGACGAGAACACGCCGGACATCCTGCCGAACTCACCGACGGTCGTGTCGTATGACGGAAGCACCGCGTGGGCGTCCGTGTTCACCATGCCGGCGGCGTCGAAGGCTGATGTCGATCTCTTCCGTACGACCGACGGCGGTGCCACGTGGGTGCACGTGGATCGCAAGATGCGAGAGCTGACCGCGCTCGACGCGCAGACGGCGTTCGCGCTGGCCGAAGGCGACCTCGACATGACAGGTAACGCCAACTGCGGTACGTACATCGACACCCAACCGGCATCCTGCACGAAGCCGGTTGTTCTCTACCGCACGAGCGATGGCGGCGCAACCTGGAGCGATGTCGCTATACCGTGACCGTGTGAACACAAATCGCACGATGATGTCGTGAGCCCACCCACGCCCTTGCGCCCACTGCGCTAGGCGTGGGTGATCTCGTTAGCAGTTTCCGCGCCCCTCCGCGATGCCACCACCGGGGGTCGCCCGCCGCCGCACCGAGGGGGCGTCCGCCTCTCGTCTGGGAGGATGGATAGCGTGCCCCTCCCCACTTCCCTCCGCCAGTTGCCGCGCGAGGTGTGGGTCCTCGCCAGCGTCGCTTTCGCCGTCGCCGTCGGCTTCGGCATCGTCGCCCCCGCGATCCCCCTGTTCGCGAAGTCCTTCGGCGTCGACAACACGGCCGCGGCCAGCGTCGTCAGCGCATTCGCCTTCATGCGGCTGCTCACCGCCCCTATCGGCGGCCGCGTCGTGGACCGGTTCGGGGAGCGCGTCGTCATGGCGACCGGCGTGGGCATCGTCGCGGTCAGCAGCGCGGTCGCCGGCCTCTCCCA
>JAVEEB010000143.1 GCA_030840665.1 Frankiaceae bacterium
CGACATCGCCGTCGCCCTTGCGCGCCCCGACGACGAACGCACCGGCGACACCCGCCGAATAGGCCTCGTCGCCCAGTCCCGACACGGAGGTGGTCTTCTGCCCCGTGGCATCGAGCGCGGTCTTCCCAGCCGTCCAACCCACTGCACCGACGCCGCGCTCCAACCGGATGAGGACCGCATCGCCGGCGGGGCCGGTGAACACGCAGACGACGATCGGACCGACCGCCTCAGACTGCGGTGCCTTCACCGTGAACCCTGCCGCCGCCGAGATGTCCGCCGGCGTGAGCTTCTCGCAGCCCTTGCCGTCCCCGAGGCTCGGCAGGCCCGTCGGGAGCGCCGTGAGGAGGTCGGTGGGCAGCGCGAAGGACGCGGTGGCATCAACCGTCGCCGTTGGTGAGTCGCTGGTGGACGGCGTGGTCGACGGGGTTTCGGACGTCGACACGCTCGACGAGGCAGCCGGGGTCGTCCCGGTGGACGAGGCGGCCGACGTGCTCGAGCACCCCGCCGCTAGCAACACGAGGCAGAACAGTGCCGGGATTTTGCGCAGGTCCGTCATGGTGATCACGTTAGCGAGTCTCCGGTCTTGGCCGCCAGTGCCTGGCAAGGGCGAGGTTGACGCCTGGCCAGGCGCGCCCCGTTGCGGCTCGCGTAACACCGCCGAAACATTTGGGATACGGACGCGAAATGGCGTCCACCTAGCGTGCCCCTCACACCGCTGTGTTTGGGGCCCGGCGATAAGGTTTGCGCGACTGTCCAGGAGAGGACCACTGAATGTTCAAGAACGCAGAGGATCTGCTGCGGTTCATCAAGGACGAGGCTGTCGAGTTCATCGACATTCGCTTCTGCGACCTGCCGGGCCAGATGCAGCACCTCACGATCCCGGTCGAGAACGTCTCGGCCGACACCTTCACCAACGGCATGATGTTCGACGGTTCGTCGATCCGCGGTTTCCAGCACATCCACGAGTCCGACATGCTGCTGCTCCCGGACCCGACGACGGCGCGCCTCGACCCGTTCTTCAAGCGCAAGACGCTCGTCATCGTGTGCTTCATCCACGACCCGTTCACGCGCGAGCCCTACAGCCGCGACCCGCGCTACATCGCGCGCAAGGCCGAGGAATACCTGAAGAGCACCGGCATTGCCGACACGGCGTACTTCGGTCCCGAGGCGGAGTTCTACGTCTTCGACTCGATCCGTTACGAGACCAAGCCGAACGGCTCGATGTACGAGATCGACTCGTCCGAGGCGGCCTGGAACACTGGCCGCGACGAGCCGGGTGGCAACAAGGGCTACAAGACCCCCTACAAGGGCGGTTACTTCCCGGTCCCGCCGCTCGACACCTACACGGACCTGCGCAACGACATGGCCCGCGCGATCCTCGACAGCGGCATGCACGTCGAGCTGCACCACCACGAGGTCGGCACGGCCGGCCAGTGCGAGATCGGTGTGCAGTTCTCGACGCTGCTCAACGTCGCCGACAACACGCTGTGGTTCAAGTACCTGGTCAAGAACGTGGCGGCGGCCGCCGGCAAGACCGTGACCTTCATGCCGAAGCCGCTCTTCGGTGACAACGGCTCGGGCATGCACACGCACCAGTCCCTGTGGAAGGACGGCGAGCCGCTGTTCTTCGACGAGGTCGGCTACGCCGGTCTGTCGGACATCGCGCGCTGGTACATCGGTGGCCTGCTCAAGCACGCGCCGTCGCTGCTCGCGTTCACGAACCCGACGACCAACTCCTACCGTCGTCTGGTGCCGGGCTACGAAGCGCCGGTCAACCTCGTGTACTCGCAGCGCAACCGTTCCGCCTGCGTGCGCATCCCCGTCACGGGCACGTCGCCGAAGGCGAAGCGCATCGAGTTCCGGGTGCCCGACCCGTCGGCCAACCCGTACCTCGCGTTCGCGGCGCAGCTGATGGCCGGTCTCGACGGCATCAAGAACAAGATCGAGCCGCCGACGCCGGTCGACAAGGACCTCTACGAGCTTCCGCCGGACGAGCACGCGCTCGTCCCGCAGGTGCCGGGTTCGCTCGAGGAGGTGCTCGACAACCTCGAGGCCGACCACGACTGGCTGCTCCAGGGTGATGTGTTCACCCCGGACGTCATCGAGACGTGGCTCGACTTCAAGCGCACGCAGGAGCTGGACCAGATCCGTCTGCGTCCGCACCCGCACGAGTTCGCGCTGTACTTCCACATCTAGTCCGTACGGCCGCCCTCTCCTGGGCGACTGCGACAGAGCTCGGCACCCTTCGGGGTGTCGAGCTCTTCGTGTCGTACGACGTACACGGGCGCCCGGCGGCCGCCCCGAGGTCAGGCCGGTCTGGTGGCCCGGACCTCAACGAGCACGAAACCCGTCGCGAGCAGCCCGACGACGCCGCCGTACGCGATGACTTGATGCGGTTGCAGCACCTCCGCGGCGGCGCCGGCGAGGACGAACCCGATCCCCTGCGTCAACATCGCGCCGCTCTGCACCATCGAGAGGCCGCGTGTCCGCAGCTCGAACGGACGAGCCCGGCGCCTCCTCGACGCCGGGCTCGTCCTCGTCCCTGGTGCGATGACGGCGTGGCTAGTCAGCGTCTGCGGACGCCGCCGTGCGCACGAATGTCTCCAGCGGTCCCGCCCAGCCGCCCTCGACTCCGGCGCGCACCCCGCGGCCTTTCTCATCGCCGTGACGTTCAAACTCGTCGTGGACCAGCTGGACGAGCGTGCCGGCGCCGTCGCTGTCGCTGTCGGCAGTGAACGTCACGGTGACGCGAGACGCGTGGTCAGCATCCGGCTCGTACCCCCAGTCGTGCGTGACCTGCCACGCGAGGACGAGGCGGCGCGGAGGGTCCCACTCGAGGACGGTGCCCCAGTCGCATTCGGTGCCATCGTCGCACCGGTCGTAGCAGCGACCGCCCGCGCTCGGTTCGATGATCGCCCGCTCGACGGGTGCGGACGCGATCGTGTGCGTCTTCGGCCACCACGTGCCGAATCCGTCGGTGAACACGGTGAACGCGCGTTCCACCGGCGCCTTGACGCGTACGTCGAGGCGGACGGCGGGGATGGGCGCGACGTTCTGTTGTGCAGTCATGCGTGCTCCTCGGTTGCGGGCGGCTGGGCCGCGTTGTCGTTGTCCACGGTCGCTGCGAACGCGTTGAGGGCATCGCGCCACATGAGGTCGAGCCACTCG
Source organism: Frankiaceae bacterium (assembly GCA_030840665.1). Classification (GTDB taxonomy): domain Bacteria; phylum Actinomycetota; class Actinomycetes; order JAVEEB01; family JAVEEB01; genus JAVEEB01. The sequence goes on from JAVEEB010000143.1 coordinate 3,169, forward strand.
CGCAGCATGGCCAGCGCCTCCGGTCGAGCCCCGTAAAAGCGGCGCGTGCCCTGTGCGGTGCTCTGCACCAGACCAGCGTCGAGCAGGATCTTGAGGTGCTGCGAGAGTGCCGGCCGGCTGATAGGCATGCGCTCAGCAAGTTGCCCGACGCTCAGCGGGCCGTGGCGCGTCAGTTCCTCGAACGCGTGCCGCCTGCTCGGGTCAGCCAGAGCGGCAAGAAGGGGTCCTTCGTTCGTTTTCACGAACCGTTCGTATCAACTTACCGATACCGTCGTCAAGTCCCGGGCAGCCCGGGTATCGAGGAGCGCCGCCGTCTGGTCAGTAGCTCAGCGCGGCTTCGTTGCCCGGACCTCCGCCAGCACCAGCGCGGTGACAACCAGCCCCGTGAGGCCGCCGTACGCGATGACTTGATGCGGTTTGAGCACCTCCGCGACGGCACCCGCCAGGACGAAGCCGATCCCCTGCGTCAGCATCGCCCCGCTCTGCTCCATCGAGAGGCCGCGCGTCCGCAGCTCGAGCGGAAGGGCGTCGAGGAGGAGCTGCGATTTGGCGAGGCCGTACGACCAGCCGAGCCCGGACAGGAAGAACAGCACGATCGCGACGATGATCGGGGGGCGCGCGAAAAACACCAACGGGGGCACGAAAATCGCGAGCGCGAGGACCCCCATGGCACGCAGCCGCGTGGCCGGCCGGAAGAGCCGCGCGACGACGAGCTCGCCGAGGATGACGCCGCCCGCGACGGCAGCAAAAAGGAGCCCGGCGCCGGACCCACCCGAGCCGTGCGCCGCGGAGTACGGGATCGCGATCGCCTCCGGGACAACCCCGAGCATCGGTGGCAACCAGCTGAGCAGCAGCAACGCACGCAACCGGCGATCACGGCCGATGAGGCGAACGCCCTCGAGCGAGTCGCGCGCGAGCGACGTCGCCGGCGACCGCACCGGCGCGTGTTCTCGCGTCCCCATCCGCAACACCAGCGCCGACACGACGAACGACGCGGCATCGATGAGGAGCGCGGTGGTCGGGGCAACAACCGCCAGCAGGGCGCCGCCGAGGGCGTAGCCGACGAGCTGGCTGGACTGCGCGACCAGGCTGAGCAACGCCTTGCCGACGACGTAGTGATCGCCGGGCAGGAGGTCGGGCAGGGTGGAGGCGCGACCTGCCTGGAAGATCGGCGTGACGCAGCCCTCGAGCACGACGAGCAACAGCAGGACCGGGATGGGCAGCCCGGGCACCACCATGAGCCCGACGAACGCAGCGCAGAGCAGGTCCGCCGAGACCATCAACCGCCGCGCGGGGACGCGGTCCGGCAACCCCGCGAACAGCGTCCCGACGAAAAGGTGCGGCACCCAGCCGATCGAGAACGAGATCGCGGCGAGCAGCGGCGAACCGGATCGGGAGAAGACGAGGAACGACAGCGCCACGTGCGCCATGACGTTGCCGAGCATGGAGACCGACCAGGCGACCAGCACCGCGGTGAACTCGCGATGGGCCAGGACCTCGCGGTACGTCGTTCGGCGCTCGCTGGTCGTCATCCCAGAGAGTCTGCCTGTTGCTCCGCTCAGACGCGGCTGGTGGTGCCCACATCGGGCCGGCCGGCGAAGTACTTGTCGAGCACCGCTTGGAAAACCGGGTCGTGCGGGGCAGCCAGGGAAAACAGGGTCATCGACGACTGGAGCTTCTGCGCATCCACCGCGCCGAATACGGCCACCGGATCGCCGCCCGGCAACGACGTCAGCAGCCGGGAGCATTCGACGAGCCGCGAGCCCAGCAACTCGTGAGCCAAATAGGCGCGCGCCGCCTCCAGATCATCGAGCGCGTAGTACTGCGCCGTCGCGCTGCGCCCCAGCCCGGCGAGCTGCGGAAAGATGAACCACATCCAGTGGCTCACCTTGCGGCCACGCCGCAGCTCGGCGACGACGTCGTCGTACACGGTCATTTGAGCTTGTACGAAGCGTTGCGGGTCAAAGGCCATGGTCCATCCGATTCCCCAGTCAGGGCAGTCCGATGCCGGCCAGCACGACATCCGTGCCCGCACGCGAAGCGAGCCGTTGCCCCTCGCGGCGCCGAGATGCCCCACACTGGAGGCGCACGTGAGCTCGTCGACCTAGGAGTGTGCGTGGCGAAGCCCAAAGGCGGGGTGATCGCGGCTGTCGTTGCCGGCGTCGCCATCATCGCCACAGCGAAAGCCGTGACGAGCGGCCACAATTCGCCGAGTCCCACCGCGTCGTCGAGCTCGAGCGCCGAGCCGGTCCGCGCCGGTTGCTCGGCCCTCATGGTCGCCGCCTCCAGCGAGAAAGCCAGCCTGATGCAGGGCTTGGCCACGCAGTACAACAAGCTGGGCCGCGGGGACGCCGGCAACTGCGTCACGGTCGCGGTGGAGAGCGCGGCGTCCGGCGACATGGAGACGGCGCTCGTGCACGGCTGGGACGCCAACGCTGTGTCAGCGGCGACGAAGCGGCCGGACGTGTGGACGCCCGCGAGCAGCACGTGGCTGAACTTGCTGCGGTACGACCAATCCACCGCCGACCAGCCGTCGACCGTGCCCGACAAGCTCGACTCGGTCGTGTCGACGCCACTCGTGCTCGCGATGCCGCAGCCGATGGCGGCGGCGCTCGGCTGGCCCGGTAAGCAGATCGGCTGGGCCGACATCCTCAAACTCGCGGCGGACCCCAAAGGCTGGGCAACCCTCGGTCACCCCGAATGGGGCCAGTTCACGCTCGGCAAGACCAACCCGCACATCAGCACCTCGGGTCTCGCCGCCACGATCGGCCAGCTCATCGCCGCCACCGGCAAGTCCACTGACCTCACGTCCGCCGACGTCGCCGACCCTAAGGTGCGCGCCGCGCTGGCCGCGGGCGAGCAGGCCGTCGTGCACTACGGCGACACCACCCTGACCTTCCTGAGCAACCTGCAGGAGGCGGACGACCGGGGCCGCGGCCTCAGCTACATCTCCGCGGTCGCCGTCGAAGAGAAGTCGGTGTGGGACTACGACATGGGCAACCCGACGGGCGACCCCACCACGCTGGGCAAGCACGCGAAGCCGACCGTGCCGCTCGTGGCCGTCTTCCCGAAGGAAGGCACGCTGTATTCGGACAGCCCGTACGCCGTCCTCAACACCGACTGGGTCACCGCCCCGCAGAAGGCCGGCGCGGCCGATTTCCTAGCGTGGCTTCACGAACCCGCCCAGCAGAAGGCCTTCACCGACGTCGGTTTCCGCGCCGTCGACCGCGCGCCCAACCCCGCGCTGGTCACCCCGGGATGGGCCGTCGCCAGCGGCAAGGAGATCGCGCTTCCCTACCCCGCGCCCAAGGTGCTCGCCGAATCCCGCGGCGCGTGGGACCAGCTGCGCAAGCGCGCCCGCGTGCTGCTGTTGATCGACGAGAGCGGCAGCATGGACGAGCCGGCCAGCGGGGCGACCGGGCCCTCGAAGATGGAGCTCGCGAAGCAGGCCGCGGCGACGTCCTTGCAGCAACTGACCGACACCGACGAGGTCGGGCTCTGGGCCTTCACCGACCGCTTCGACAACGGGGGCAACAGGGTCGTCGAGCAGCTCGTCGCCGTCGCCCCATTGGCCAAGAACCGCCAGCAGCTGCAGACCGCCATCACCGGCCTGCAGCCGAAGAACGGGACGCCTTTGTACGCGGCGGCGCGCCAAGCCTTCGCCGCCATGGCGCCGATGGCCGACGCGCAGCACATCACGGGCATCGTGCTCCTCACCGACGGGATCAATTCGTACGCGCCGGACTCCGACATCGACAATCTCACCGCGGAGCTGTCCGCGAAGGCGACGGAGAACCACGTGCGGATCTTCACGGTCGCGTACGGCGCAACCGCGGATGTCGCGGGCCTTCAGAAGATCGCGGCCGCGACGCGCGCGAAGTCGTACGACGCGACGAACGCCGCCAACATCAACCGCGTGCTGTCCAACATTCTCAGCAACTTCTAGGGCGACCGGTGGACCACAACGAGCGCAAGGCGGCCGACAAGGTCGTCGAGACGGTGACCGACGGGTGGGTGCTCGCCCTCGCCGCCTTCTTCGGGCTGCTCGCCGGATTCGGCCTGGGTCTTCCCGTCATCGTCGCGCTGCTCGCCGGGGTTGGCACGGTCGTCGCCGCGGCGGCCGTGAACGCCGTGCCCGTCCTGATCAGAGGCAGCAGGCGGGACGCCATCGGCGCGGGGGCCGAACGCGCTGAGCTGGTGCCCCGCACCGAGCAGGCGCAGATCGTGGGACAGCTCGAGGCGACGCTGCGGCGGATCCGCGACCTGCGGGACGGGCCCTCCGTTGCGGACAGCGTGAAGGACTCCGCCGCACAGGCCTTCGCCGCAGCGACGTCGGCACTCGACACCGCGAACGCCGTGGCTGTCGGGGTCGACCAGCTCGACGCCGCATTGCGGGAACTGCAGACGGTCCGCGTGGCCGGCCCGTCACAACAGCGGCTGGCGGAACGGCGAGGTGTCATGCTCGATCGCCTCAACCGCACGCTGGCGGGCGTCCTGGACGTCTACAGCAAGCTCGTCGAGACCAACGCGACGGTCAACACGTCCTCGATCGTGGAGGCCGGCGATCAGGCGCAGCTCCAGCAGATCGGCTCCAGCCTCGACGACCTGCGTCTCATCGTCGGCGAGCTGGAGAAGGACACCGGACACGAACTCCCGCCGCTGTCCCAGTAGCCAGGCCTCGTTGTTTGGTGGGTTGCCGCTACCCGAAGAACACGCGTTCCACGACCGCGCGGGCCCGCCGGGTCGTCTTGCGGTAGTGCTCGACGAACGCGCCGGTCGCGCCGGCCGGGAAGCCCACGGCTCGGGACACGGCGGCGAGCTCTCGCGTGTCCGTCGGCAGGCTGTCGCCGGCGCGGCCGCGGACCAGCATGATCGCGTTGCGGACCCGCGTTGCCAGGGCCCACGCCTCGGCCAGCGCCGCCGCGTCCGGGCCCGTCATGAGTCCGGCTGCGGCGAGGGCGTCGAGGGTTTCGAGCGTGTTCGTCGTACGAAGGGAAGGCACTGCATCTGCGTGCTGTAGTTGGAGAAGTTGGACCGTCCACTCGACGTCCGCGAGGCCCCCGCGGCCTAGCTTCGTGTGCGTGGCGGGGTCGGCGCCGCGCGGCAAACGTTCCGCTTCGACGCGCGCCTTGATGCGGCGGATCTCCTTCACGTGGGCCTCGGTGAGGCCGGCCGCCGGATAGCGCACGGGGTCGACGAGCCGCAGGAACCGCTCGGTCAGGTCGGCGTCGCCCGCGAGCGGCGCGGCGCGGGTGAGGGCCTGGGCCTCCCAGATTTCGGACCAACGTGCGTAATAGGCAGCGTACGAAGAGAGGCTCCGCACCAGCGGCCCCTGCCGGCCTTCGGGTCGCAGGTCGGCGTCGACGCGCAGCGCAGGGTCGGGCGCGGGCACAGCGAGCAGCGCGCGCATCTCCTCGGCGACCGTTTGTGCAATGGACACAGCCTCTTCATCGCTCGCGCCGTCGACTGGCTCGTGGACGAACAGCACGTCCGCGTCACTGCCGTAGCCCTGCTCGCCGCCGCCGAGCCGTCCCATCGCGATGACCGCCATCCGCATCGGCAACGGCCCGCCGTGCTGGGCCTCGACCTTGCGTTCCGCGGTGCGGAAGGCGGCGGCGATGGTGGAGCCGGCGACATCAGCGAGCGCGCGGCCGACGCCGCGCACGTCGAGGAATCCGAGTAGGTCGGCCGAGGCGACGCGGAGGATCTCGTGACGGCGGATGCCGCGCGCGGCGAGGACGGCGTTCTGCCAGTCGTCGGTGCGCTCGACGATCGCACTCAGGGTCTCGTCGAGCGCCGCGCGCGGATGCGGGATGAGCGCGTCGTCCCCGCCGAGCACCGTGACGCCTTCCGGCGCGCGGATGAGCAGCTCGGCGACGTACCGGCTCGTGGCCAGCACGCGGGCGAGCCGTTCGGCGGTCGCGCCCTCGTCGCGCAGGAGCCGCAGGTACCAGGGCGTGGCCCCGAGCGCGTCGCTCACCTGGCGGAAAGCGAGCAAGCCCGCATCAGGATTTGCGGCGTCGGCGAACCAACCGAGCATCGCGGGCAGCAGCGTGCGCTGGATCGCGGCCCGCCGCGACACGCCGCTCGTCAACGCCTCGAGGTGCCGCAAGGCGCCGGCCGGATCGGCGAAGCCGAGCGCGACCAACCGGGCCTGCGCGGCTTCGGGCGTCAGCCGGCTGTCACTGGTGGACAGCCGCGCGACGGCCGCCAGGAGCGGCCGGTAGAAGAGCTTCTGCTGAATGCGGCGGACCTCGCGGGCGTAACGGTCGCGGTCGTTGTCGAACGCGGCGACCGCGTCGCCGCGGTAGCCGACCGCACGCGCCAGCCACCGGCGCGTCTCCGCGTCCGCAGGAATCGTGTGTGTACGGCGAAGTTTCTGCACCTGGAGCCGATGCTCGACGGTGCGGAGCCATCGATATGCCTCAGCAAGCTCGGTTGCGTCGTCGCGGCCCACGTACCCGCCCGCGACCAGAGCAGCCAACGCTTGCAGGGTGTTGGGGCTGCGGATTGCCTCGTCGGCGCGGCCGTGCACGAGTTGCAGCAGCTGCACCGAGAACTCGACGTCACGCAATCCGCCGGGCCCGAGTTTGAGCTCCCGGTCGGCCTCGGACTTCGGGATGTTGTCTTCCACCCGTCGACGCATGGCCTGCACGTCGGTCACGAAGTTCTCGCGTTCGGCCGCCGACCACACCATCGGACGCGTCGCCGCCAGGTAGCGCTGCGCGAGGTCGGCGTCGCCCGCGACGTGCCGGGCCTTCAACAGGGCTTGGAATTCCCAGGTGCGCGCCCAGCGCCGGTAGTACGCGAGGTGGCTCTCCAACGTGCGGACCAACGGCCCGTTGCGGCCCTCCGGACGCAGGTTGGCGTCGACCGCCCACAGCGCGCCCTCGACCGTCGTCGCGGAGCACACGCGCATCATTCCGGCGGCGAGTTCGGTGGCGGCCGCGAGGGCGTCGGTCTCGCTGCTGCCGTCCGCCGGCTCGGCGACGAAGATGACGTCGACGTCGCTCACGTAGTTGAGCTCGTGGCCGCCGGTCTTACCCATGCCGAGGACGGTGAGGCGGCAGCCGACAGTGTCGGGAACGCCGGCCTTGGCGATCGCGAGGGCAGTGGTGAGCGCGGCGGACGCGAGGTCGGCCAGCTCCGCGGCGACATCGTCGAGGGCCGTGATGCCGGTGAGGTCACGGGCGGCGAGCGCAAGCAGCCGGCGGCGGTACGCGAGGCGGAGCTGGATCGTCGCGTTGGCTGCCGTGGCTGCCGCCCCGCCACCCGCGCCGCTGCCGGTGGGTGGGCGGGCAGGGTCGCCGCCGACGGCGGTCAGGAATTCGTGCGTGAGCCCGTACGCCGAAGGACGCGTCAGCACCGCTTGGTCGTCGGCGAGAACGGACAGGTCCTCCGGGTGCCGCACGAGGTGCTCGGACAGGGCGTCGCTCGCGCCGAGGACGGCGAGCAATCGGGTGCGGTAACC
>JAVEEB010000206.1 GCA_030840665.1 Frankiaceae bacterium
CACCAGGGCATCGCGACGCTGATCGATCCCTCGACGGGCAAGGCCATCGTCAATGGCCAGGCACCCACGATCGCCATCGGCGTGCCCGACCCGGACGTGTCGACGCTGACCCTCACCGAGGGGGCCATGCCGACGAACGCGATGCAGATCGCGGTCGACCGCGGCACCGCGCGTACGCACAACCTCACGGTCGGCGAGTCCGTTTCGCTCCTCACGAGCGACGCCATCGACGTGCACGCCACCATCACGGGCATCATCACGGCGGGCGCAGAGGACTCGTTGGCAGGCGCCACGCTGGTCGTCTTCTCCAACGATTCGGTGGCCGCCTATGTCGGACAACCGCACAGCTTCACGGAACTGTCCGTCCTCGGGACGCCGGGCACGTCGCCGGCCGATCTGAAGGCTCGCATCGCCGCCGTGCTACCGAAGGACAACCAGGCCCTCACCGGCAAGGAGGCGTCGGCCAAAGCGTCGAGCGACCTGAAGAATCGCGTCGGATTCCTGTCCACCGCGCTGCTGATCTTCGCGGGGGTGTCGCTGTTCGTGGCGACGTTCCTCATCGTGAACACGTTCACGATGCTCGTGGCGCAGCGGGCGAAGGAACTGGCGCTGCTGCGGGCCATCGGCGCCCGGCGCAGCCAGGTCACGTGGACGGTGGTCACGGAGGCCGTGGTCGTCGGGCTCGCCGCCGGGGTGGTCGGCGTCGCCATGGGCATCGGGATCGGCGCGCTGCTGCAACTCGTGCTGAACGCCGGAGTGAACCTCCCGACGGGTGCCCTCGTCATCGCTCCGCGGTCGGTTGTCGTACCCATCCTTCTCGCTGTCGTCGTGACCGTGATCGCGTCACTGGCCCCCGCCATCCGTGCGGCCAAGGTGCCGCCCGTCGCTGCCATGCGCGACGACTTCGTCCTTCCGTCGCGGTCACTGCGCGGTCGCGTCATGGTCGGTGGCGGCCTGGCCGTCGCCGGGGTTGCCGCGCTCATCGCCGGCCTCACGGACACGGGCGCGACACTCGTGGGGCTGGGCGTCGGGTTGATGTTCATCGGCGTGGCGCTCCTCGCCCCGGTGCTGAGCGGGCCGATCGTCCGGGTCGTGGGCACGCCGTTCGCCGGCACCCCCCTGGGGCGGCTCGCGAAGCAGAACGCGTTGCGCAACCCGCGGCGTACCGCCTCGACCGCGTCGGCGCTGATGATCGGCCTCGCGTTGGTGAGCACCGTCGGTGTCTTCGCCACGTCGACCGTCGCGTCCATCAACAAGATCGTCGACAGGAGCGTGTCGGCCGACGTCGTCATCTCCACTCAGGGGCAACAGGGGTTCAGCCCCGTCCTGGCGGAGAAGATGCGCGCCTTGCCGGGGGTGGAACGCGTGACCGAGATCCGGTTCAGCACCGGGCTGGTCGGCGCTGACACGTCCGCGGCGCCCATCGTCGGTGTCACGGCTGACGGCGGCGCTGCCGCGTTCAACCTCAAGTTCATCGCCGGCACCGGCAGCGCGCTGTCCGACGGTCAGCTCCTCGTCGACCAGAAAACGGCCGACGCGCAGCACCTGACGGTCGGTCAGACCGTGCCGATCCGATGGCAGGCCGGCGGGCAGCAGGACATGGTCATCGGCGGCATCTACGAGACGAACCAGTTCGCCGGCAAGTACACCGTGGCGCTGGAGACCCTGACCAAATTCAGCACGGTCAGGACCGACGCCTTGGCCACGGTGAACTTCAAGAAGTCGGCGAACCTCGCCGACACGCGCGCCGCCGTGAACGCCCTCGGCAAGACGGTGCCGACGGTCGACATCGCGGACCAGTCCGAGTTCAAGAAGCAGGCACGGGACCAGATCGGTCAACTGCTCAAGGTCATCTACGGGCTGCTGGCCCTCGCCATCATCATCGCGGCGCTCGGCATCGTGAACACCCTCGCGCTCTCGGTCATCGAACGCACCCGCGAGGTCGGGCTGCTGCGGGCCATCGGGACGACACGCCCGCAGGTCCGGGCCTTGATCCGCGTGGAAGCGGTCATCGTGGCGCTGTTCGGGGCCGTCCTCGGGGTGGCGCTCGGGACCGGGTTCGGCATCGCCCTCGTGTCCGCACTCAAGGATCAGGGGATCGACACCCTCGCCCTGCCGTGGACGACGATGGTGGCCTGCTTCGCACTGGCCGGCGTGATCGGCGTCCTGGCGGCGATCATCCCGGCCCGGCGGGCCGCGCGGATGGACGTCCTCACAGCAATCGCCACGGCCTGACCCGGAGATGCCCCTGAACGCACTGGTTTACCGGCACTGGCAGTCCAACCTCGGGACTTTCAGCCCTGCCCAACGACCCCTGCTCGGCGCTGAATGGAAGGTGGGGCTACGGCAACGTCGACGGACCGCAACCCCCGCGATTCGGAGGTCATGATGAAGGTCACGATTCCCACCGGCAGCATCGTTGTCGGCGTCGACGGCACAGAGCACTCGCTGGCGACGGTGCAATGGGCCGTCGACCTCGCCCTCGCGGTCGGTCGGCCCGTGACGATCGTCAACGTCTACCGGCACGACCAGGCCCTCGCTGAGTACGCGTGGGCCGGCTCCTACACCATCGACGACGCGTTCGCCGCCGCTGCCACGATCGTCCGCGAGGCCGTTGCGCCCTACCTGCACCTCGGCACGGTCACGGGGCTCGCGATCAACGGAGACGGTTGGCGCCCGCTGGTCGAGCTCAGCGCCGACGCGTGGCTGCTCGTCGTGGGATCACACGGCCACTCCCTCCGCCACGGCATCCTCGGGTCGTTCGCCCAGAAAGTGGTCGCCCATGCGAGCTGCGCAGCGATCGTCGTACCGGATGTCGCCCGTCGGGTGGCCGCAACCGTGGACGCTGCCAACGAGCGCCCGGCGACCGTCGCGATGGCCGCCGGCTGAGTTGGGTCAGGAAACCGGGAGCCCGCGCAGGGCATCAGCGTCCAGCTCCGCCAGCGAGTCGATGACACGCGTGCGGGGACCCGGCTCCACCGGGACGTAGTCGGGCACCGCCACGACGAAACACCCCGCGGCCTCACCGGCAGCGACGCCGGTCGGCGAGTCCTCGAACACGACGGCGTCGGCCGGGTCGACCC
>JAVEEB010000232.1 GCA_030840665.1 Frankiaceae bacterium
CCGACGCGATGCTCGAAACCGACAAGCGGGGCTCGGTAAATGCACGTGTCACAACTCATCCGCACATCCCCGGCGACGGCCTCGGCGTGCCGCTCGAGCACCAGGTGCACGATCCGGTCGTCGATGCCGAGCAAGGGCGCGGCCCGCACGTCGAGCGCCGGGTGCAGCGCCGCGAACGCGGCCGCCTGCGCGACGACGCGGTCGGGCAGCACGCCGTCGAACAACAGGTACGGCAGCACGACGATGCGCTGCGCCCCGAGCAACCGGCACCGCTCCAACGCGGCCGGCACCGAGGGGTCGGCGAGGGACACGTACGCCGGCTCGACCATCGCGAACTCGCGGCCCTCGAAGAACAGCCGCGCCGTCTTAGCGATGTCCGCGTTGCCGTCCGGGTCGGTAGAGCCGCGGCCCACCAGGACAACCGCCGTGCCAGGCCGCAACTCGCGCGCCAACACCGCGTCGACGCGATCGTCCAGCACGCTGAGCAACGAAGGGTGGGGCCCGAGCGGCCGCCCGTACGTGTACGTCAACCCGGGGTGGCGCAGCGTCTCCCGCAGCATCGCGGCCGGCACGTCACCCTTCGCGTGGCCGGCGCCGACCAGCACGAGCGGCACGACGGCGAGCCGCTGATGGCCTTGCGAAACCAGTGTGGCAACGGCTTCCCGCAGCGGCGGGTCGGACAGCTCGAGGAACCCGCCGGCCACTGACAGCCCAGGGGCGAGCTCCTGCACCCGGTCCACGAACGCCAGGAACTCCGCAGCACCGCGGGCCGACTTGGTGCCATGCCCGACGACGACAAGGGCGGTGGTCACGACGACTCCTCGGCGTACAACAAGGCATTGACGACGGCGGCCGCCATCGACGACCCGCCCTTCTCCGAGCGGTTGCTCACCGACGGCAACCCGCTCGCCCGCAAGGCTTCCTTCGACTCGACGGCCCCGACGAACCCGACGGGCACGCCGACAACGAGCACCGGCGCAGCGGCGTCGGCGAGCGCGATCAATTCCAGGAGCGCGGTCGGCGCGCAGCCGATCGCCCACACCGCGCCCGGCCCGACCTGCGCGAGGGCGAGCCGCACCGCCGCCGCCGACCGTGTGATCCCTGCGGAGGCGGCCAGTTGAGCGGCCTCGGGTGACGCGACGAGCGACACCACCGGCCGCGTCGTGATGCCCGCCGCGACCATCGCGACGTCGGCGACGATCCGCGCCCCGCCGCGCAACGCTTCCGCCGCGACGGTCAGCGTCACCTCGTCGCACACCATGTCGTCAACGAGTGAGATGTCGGCGGTCGAGTGGATGACGCGCTCGACGACGGCGCGCGTCAAGGTCGCAAAGGCAGAGGTGTCGACGCGCGAACGCAGGATCTCGTACGACTCCGCCTCGATCGGATGCACGACCCGCGTCATGCGACAGCCCCCGCCAACAGCCCGGGGGCTTCTACGCACGCGTCCTCCGGGCACACCTCCGCGCACGCCGAGCAGCCCGTGCAGCGTTCATCGAGCACGGTGAGCGGCCCGCCGGTACGCGGGTCACCCCACGGCGCGATCGCGTGCTCCGGGCACGTCAGCAGACACGCGCCGCACCCCACGCAATCGCGGGTCACCAGGAAAGTCAGCCCCACCGGTACCCCCTCGGCGTCACCATGCGGCCGGCCACCATCCGCGTCTGGGAGTTGCCGACGACCACGGCGGTACGCATGTCCACCAGCCCGGGATCGACCTCGGCCAGCGTGGTCAGCACAACGCGCTCGCCCGCGCGGGACGCGTCCCGCACCAGACCGACGGGCGTCGACGCCGGCCGGTGATCGCGCAGAATCTCCAACGCACGCGGCAATTGCCACTCCCGCCCTCGGCTGCGCGGGTTGTAGAACGTCACCACGAAATCCCCGGCGGCCACGGCGGCGATGCGCTGCTCGATGATCTCCCACGGCGTCAGCAGGTCCGACAGCGAAACGGCCGCGTGGTCGTGGCCCAACGGCGACCCCAGCAACGCCGCCGCGGCAACCGCCGCCGTGACCCCCGGCACGATCTGCACGTCGACGTCGTCGCCCGCGGTCTCGAGAGCCGGTGACGCCATCGCGTACACACCCGCGTCGCCGCTCGACACCAGCGCAACGGAACGGCCCGCGCGCGCCTCGTCCACCGCGGTCCGCGCCCGCTCCTCCTCGTCACCCAGCGCCGACGTCACGACGCGCGTGCCCGGTCGCAGGAGGTCACGGATCTGCTCGACGTACTGGTCGAGCCCCACGACCACCGTGGCCCCGGCCAATGCGGCGGCCGCCCGCGGCGTCAACAGGTCGCGCGCCCCCGGGCCGAGCCCGACGATCGCGAGCCGCCCCCTCGGGCGGCGCCGAGCAACGGCCACCGTCGCCATCGCCGACGCCGTCTTGCCCACCACCAGCTGAGCGCCGGCTCCCGCGTGCCGCAACGCGGCGGCCTCGCTGACGCTGGACGTCCCGACGGCCGCGCGCACCACGTCCGAGGGGTGCGGCACGGCGATCTCGTCCAGGTCCTCGGCGGAGTAGGGGACCAACGGCCACCCGCGTTGGGCGCACGCCGCGACGAGGCCCGGCTCGGTGGCCTTCGCCTCGACGGTCGCGGCCGCGAACACCGACTCGGGGGACAACCCGGCCGCCAGCAGCGTCCCGTCGATCAGCGCCAGCACCTCACCGGCGTCCACGTTGCGCGAGGAACCCAGCCCCAGCACGAGCGACGGCGGCCGCAGGACGACGGAGGGATCCGGCGCCATGATCAGCCGATCCGTCACCAGGATGCACGGCGGGAGGGCCTCGTTGACGGTCGTCTCGCGGATCCGCCCGGGCAACGGCGGCAGCGGCCAGGGCGCGTCCGAGCCGAGGTCAACGGGCGCGTCGTTCAGCAACGCGGCCCCAACGGCCGCCACGGCGGAGCCCGCGGCCAACGGCATGCCGAGCTGGTCGAGAGCCGCGGCGCCCACGGAGTCCGAGGCGGTGGTCACGACGGGTGTCACGCCGAGAGTCGCGCCGAGCCGCTCGGCGAGCGCGTTCGCCCCGCCGCCATGGCCGCCGAGCACCGCGACGGCAAACCGCCCCGCCTCGTCGACGCAGACCAGGCCCGGGTCGCTCAGCTTGTGCGTCAGCAGCGGCGCGACGAGGCGCACCGTGGCGCCGATCGCGAGGAAGGCCACGATCCCGTCGCACTCGCCCCACGCGTCGGACAGCGCTTGGCGCGGCGGCCCGTCGTACACCTTCGTGTCCGGCCACGTCTCCGCGAGATGCGCGCCCATGCGCTTGCCGGCAGCTGTTGCCGCGACGATGCCGATCACTGGACGACTCCACTCATTGGCGCACCGGACTCATTGGCGCACCGCGCTGACCACGAATACCGGATTCTGCGCCGCGAGCCGATGCAGGTCACCCACCCCGGTGAGGCGGGACGCCTGCAGCAACACCGTCTCCACCGCGTAGCCGGCGTCGACGAGCAGCGCCTGTGCGGGCACGACGCGCTCGATTGCAGCGAGCGCGACGACGACGGTACGGCGTGCGCGCGCCGCCGCGACACCCAGGACGTCGAGGAAGGCCGGCCCGCTGCCACCGACGAAGATCGCATCGGGCTCGGGCAGGCCGAGCAGAGCCGCCGGGGCCGAGCCCTCGACGACCCGCACATCGACGGAGTGCGCCGCCGCATTGGCGACGATTCGTCGTACCTGCTCCCGGTCCTTCTCCACGGCCACCACCGCGGCGCCGAGCCGGGCGCACTCGATCGCGACCGACCCGCTCCCCGCGCCGATGTCCCAGACGAGGTCGCCCAGGCCCGGGCCCAACCGGGCCAGCACGAGCGCCCGCACCTCGGCCTTGGTGATCTGGCCGTCGCGGTGCTCGAAACCGGCCTCGGGAAGTGCCCAGGACGATGGCGTACGACGGGCATTGAGCACGGGCTTGCGTTCCCCGATGGCGCGGCCTGCGTCCAGCACCAGAACGACGGCGAGCTCGTCCCAGTCGCGGGCCGCGGCCTCCGCCGGGCTGCACTCGACGACGGATTCGTCGGCAAGGCAGAGTCGCTGGGCGACGAGCAGCCGCCGGTCGGTGTCGAGCAGCTCGGCGCCGATCTCGCGGGCCGTCGCGCCGGGTCCGCAGAGGATCGCGACCTTCGGGTGCGCGCGGGCCACGTTGATCGCCGTCCGCAGGTCCCGGTTGTCCCGCCCGTGCGCGCTGACGACGACCGCGTCGTCCCAGGGGAGGCCGGCGCGGGCGAACGCGAGGGCCACGCTGGTCGTCGCCGGCAGGACCTCGCACGACAGGCCGTGGGCACGCAAGGCCCGCACGATGCCGAAGAAGCCCGGGTCGCCGCTGGCCAGAACGGCTGCCTCGCCGTCGTGATCGCGCAGCCCCGCCAGCACGTCGGCCATCTCGCTGAAGGGGATCGTGACGGCCGCGGGCGCGGGCGGGCAGGCCTCGAGCAGCCGCTGGGCGCCGACGACGAGCGTGGCGGACGCGAGCCGATCAGCGGCGCGCGGCGACAGCGCGGAGCCGTCGTACCCGATGACCGTGATCACGTGTCCCGCCTCGCCTCGTCTCGCGGTGCACTGACAGTGCTCTCCCGTGCGGCGCTCAGGCTAGTGTCTGGCCGCCGTTGACGGTCAGGCGCTGGCCGGTGATGAACCCCGCCGCGTCCGAGGCCAGGAACGTAACGGTCGCCGCGATGTCGGGCGGCGTGCCCATCCGGCGCATCGGGACGGTCGCGGCATAGCTCGTCAGCTCGGCGGGGGCGACGCCCGCGTGCCGCTCGACGGGCGTCCAGCCGGGGACGACCACGTTGACGGTGATGCCGTGCGGGCCCAGCTCGCGGGCCCAGACGCGGGCCGCGCCGAGCTGCGCACCCTTCGCGGCCGCGTACGCCACGTTGCCGGGGTTGCCCCGTTCCAGCACGTCGGAGCCGATGAGGATCACCCGGCCGGAGCCGGCTTCCTTCATCGCGTCGGCCGTGGCCTGCAGGAGCAACAGCGGGCTCTTGAGGCCGAACTCCA
>JAVEEB010000316.1 GCA_030840665.1 Frankiaceae bacterium
AGCCCGACAGGATCTCAGGGCCGGTCAGCAGGACGATCGCCATGTCCGTCTCGGCGGCGAGCGGGCTGTCCGGGGCGTTGCACAGGGCGATCGTGAACGCGCCCAGCCAGCGGGCGTGTTCGGCGGCCTTGCGCACGAACGGGGTGCGGCCGCTGGCCGAGACGCACACGACCGTGTCCCGCGCGGTCACGCCGACGGCGTCCAGGGCGCCGGGTGCCGTTGACGCGTCGTCCTCGTCGGCCTCGATCGCCCCGGTGAACGCACGGCTGCCGCCGGCGATGATGGCCTGCACCAGTTGCGGATCGCAGCCGAAGGTCGGCGGGCACTCCACCGCGTCCAGCCAGGCAAGCCGGCCCGGCGTGCCCGCTCCCACGTAGATCAGCCGTCCACCCTCGAGGGCGCGGGAGGCGATCGCGTCGACGGCGGCAACGAGGGCCGGCCGGGCCTCCGCGACGGCCGCCGCGACGGCGCGCTCCTCGTCGGTCCACAACTCGACGAGCGCCTCGGTCGAGCGCAGGTCGAGATCCGACCAGTCCGAACGGACGTCTTCGGGCGAGCGGGGCAGTGTGTCGGACACAATCACTCCTTGGCGGCAGAGAGCAGCAACTGGACCTGCCGCTAGGAGCATTATGCAGGTACCAAAAATCAGGTGGTCTGGACCAATCGGCCCGGTCAATGATAAAACTGCAGTGGTCTAGTCCATCTGCAACCACGGGAGCGGAATTCCTTTGAGCATCATCTCCGCACCGACGCTCCTGGTCGACGGCCGGCTGCGCGAAGGCGGTGCTGTCGTCTTCTCCGACGGTGTCATCACCGAGGTCCTCGACACGGCCCCGGCACCCTCGGACGACCACCTCGTGCTCCCGCACGGCACCCTTACCGCCGGCATGATCGACGTCCAGATCAACGGCAGCTACGGGGTCGACTTCGTCAGCGCCCTCCCCGACGAGTGGGCGACCGTCGCGCAGCGACTGGCCACCACCGGCGTGACGGCCTTCCAGCCCACGTTCACCACCGCCCCCATCAACTCACTGGTCGCCGGCCTCGAGCGCGCCGGCAACGCCATGAACGCGCGCCAGTCCACCCCCGCCGCCCGCAACATCGGCGTCCACCTCGAAGGTCCGTTTCTCTCGCCGCAGCACCCGGGTGTCCACGATCCCCGCTGGATGCTGACGCCGACGCCGGAGAACGTGCACGCCTTGTACGAAGGACCGGCCGGGCGGCACGTCGCGATGGTCACGCTCGCGCCCGAGTTGCCGGGCGCGCTCGACGCGATCCGACGCCTCGTGTCGCTCGGGATCAAGGTGAGCGTCGGCCACACCGACGCGACGGGCGCCGAAGTGCGCGCAGCCGTCGACGCCGGCGCCGTCATGGTCACCCATTTGTTCAACGCCCAGCGCGGGCTCGGCCACCGCGAGCCCGGCGTGCCAGGCATAGGCCTGTCGGACACGCGGCTGACGCTCGGCCTCGTCGCGGACCTGCGGCACGTGGCCGCGCCGATCTGCCAGGTGATCTTCGCGGCCGCCGGCGACCGCGTCTGCGTCGTCACCGACGCCGTCGCATCGGCAGGCATGCCGCCCGGGGTCTACGAGCTCGGGGGCCAGCAGGTCCGGGTCGCCGCCAACGACGTGCTGGCTCGTCGCCTCGACGGGACGATCGCCGGGTCGTCGCTGTCGCTGGACCTCGCGGTGCGCAACCTCATCGGGATCGGGATCGAGCCCGTCCGGGTCCTCAAGTCCGTCACCAGCGTCCCTGCGGACGTGCTCGGGCGTTCCGACCTCGGGCGCCTCACCGCGGGCGCCTACGCCGACCTGGTGTGGTGGGACGAGGACTTCCGCCCTGCCCGCACCTGGGTCGGTGGCCGCCAGGTCGAGAACGCGGCGATGTCCGCGGCTTCCTAGCCGCACCCCGCACAATCGGTGCATGAGCACCGAACCAACCGTCCGACGCCTCTCGCCGGACGAGTGGGAAACGGCCCGGGCCGTTCGGGTCGCCGCACTCAACGATGCCCCGTCCGCCTTCGGTTCCACGGTCGAGCGCGAGCTGTCGCTGTCCGAGGAGCAATGGCGCGCCCGGCTCTCCGGCAGCGCGTGGTTCACGGGGTTGCGCGGCGCCGATGCCGTCGCGTTGGCGTGTGGGGTGCCGGCGGACGCGGCGGACGAGCGCCACCTCACGGGCATGTGGGTGGCACTGTCGGAGCGGGGGACCGGGCTGGCCGGTGTGCTCGTGCGTCGCGTCATCGACTGGGCCCGCGCGGATGGTGCCCGCCGGTTGCAGTTGTGGGTCGTGGCAGAAAACGCCAGAGCCATTCGCTTGTACGACAAGCATGGCTTCACCTTCACCGGCCGCACGCAGCCGCTGCCCCGCGACCCACAAGTGTTGGAAGTCGAGATGGTGGCCGTGTTGGCCTGAGCCGGACTGCCGGACTGCCGGACTGCCGGACTGCCGGGTTAACGGGCTTACCAGGTCTCGGTGACCTTCTTCAGCCCGCGCGGGCGGTCAGGGTCGAAGCCGCGGGCGACCGCGAGTTCGCGGGCGAGCACCTGGAGCGGCACGATCTCGACGATCGGCGATACCTCCTCATGGAGGCCGGCGGGCAACACGATGCCGCTGTGCCCGTCGACGTTCGCCGCGCTGCCGATCACGATGAGGTCGGCGCTGACCTCCCGCAGCCGCTCGAGAACCGGCTGCATCGCCTTGCCGCCCTTGCCGTCCGGCACGATCGTGATGACGGCGCTCCCGCTGGTGACCATGGCGAGCGGCCCGTGCAGCAGGTCCGCGCCGGAGAAGGCGGACGCCGCGATGTACGACGTCTCCATCAGCTTCAACGCCGTCTCGCGTGCCGTCGGGTAGCTGTAGCCGCGTCCCGTCACGACGACGCGGTCGGTGTTGGCGTGCGCCTTCGCGATCTGGCCGATCGAGCCGGCGTGCACGAGCGTCGTCGCGACGGCGTGCGGCAGCGAACGGGCGGCCGCGCCGTCACCGCCGGCGAGCGCGTCGACCAGCAGGTACAGGCTGAGGAGTTCGGCGGTGTAGCTCTTCGTGGCGGCGACCGCGCGCTCCGGGCCGGCGTGCACGTCCAGGTGGAGCTCGGCGGCTGCGGCCAGCGGTGACTGTGGCGCATTCGTCACCGCAAGGGTCAGCGCGCCGCACGCGCGGGCCGTCGTCATGGATTCGACGAGGTCGGGCGAGCCGCCCGACTGGCTGACACTGATGAACAGCACCCCGCGCAGATCCGGGCGGGCGCCGTAGGTCGTCATCGTGGACGGCGATGCGAGGCCGCAGGGCAAACCGAGCCGAATTTCCAACAGGTACTTGGCGTACAGCGCCGCGTGATCGGACGTGCCGCGGGCCGCCAGGATGACGAAGCGGGGCGCCGCGGCTTTGATGCGCGCGACGATCTCGGCAATTTCCTTGGGGGAGCGCGTCAGGATGCCGTCGAGCACCGACGGTTGGTCTGCGATCTCTGTCGCCATAAGGGCCCCGGGGGCCGCGGCTGCATCGACACTCATGCGGAATCTCCTTGTACATCTTGGTATTCAGTCAGCGCGAGACGAGCCGCGCCGACCTCGGGTGCGGCGAGCGGCAAGACGCCGCCGGTCGCGTCGGCGAAGCGGTTGCGGACGCGCTCGATCTGGAACACGCCGCCGCACATCGACACGCGCAGCGGCCCGAGGGCGCGGCGTACCGCATCCGCGAGGCGCACCAGGTGATCAGCCGCCAGGATGAAGATCTCGGTCACCGAGGGATCGTCGCTGGCGGCCAGTGAGGGCACGAGATCGGCGACGATGCGCCGATTGCCGGGCGAGGCGTGCACGCGTCGCACGACGGCGTCGAAGTCCTCGTTGTAGTGGTCGAGAACGATGTCCTCGATGGCCGGAAGTTGCGGGCCGGTCCGGTCGTGCGAGCGCAGGGCCATGCGGATCGCCTGCGCGGCGATCCAGTAGCCACTGCCCTCGTCACCGAGGAGGAAGCCGTAGCCTCCGGCGCGGGCCATCGTCCCTTGCGCGTCCCGCCCGAGGGCGTTGTTGCCCGTGCCGGCGAGCACGACGATGCCGGGCTCGCCGCCGAACGCGCCGAGCAGCGCCGCCTCCGTGTCGTCGCCGACGACAACGTGGGTGCGGGTCCGGTCTTCGAGCTCACACTGGACCGCAAGCGCCGCCTCGGGGCCTCTAAGGCCGGCCAACCCGATCCCGACCCGCGTCGCTCCGCTTTGCAGGATCAGCTGCGCGATGCGGTCCGTGCCGTCGGCGTGCAGCAGGGCGTTGATCGGCCCCTCGGTGTAGCGCGCGATGGAACGGCCGTCCTGCAGCAGCACGGCCCGCGTGCCGGTGCCGCCGCAGTCGATGCCGAGGACCGGCTCGTGCGTCACGGGGGCGCCAAGGATCGTCGGGCTGTTGTGCAACGTGCGACTCATGTGGTCACCAACTGGGGATGGAGCAATTCGGCAACGGCGATTGCGTTGACGCGACCGCCGCCGTGGGCGGAGATCACGACCTGCGCGCCGTTCGGAAGCTGACCGGGCCAGCCCATGTCGACGGAGATGGTGTCCGGGCGGGCGAGGACGATGGCGTCGGCCAGGGCAAGGGCCCAGGGGTACCGGGCCAGGTCACGGAAAACGAGGACGATCGGCCTGCCGTCGGCCGAGGCGAGAATCGCGCTGACGTCGACGTCGTGCTCGGACAGCCCGACGACCGACGTGGCCGGGTCGCGGGTGCTCAGCGCATCGGCCATGCCCCACGGAACAGTGCCGACGGCGATGTTCGCGACCGGGCGGATCTCGACCACGACGGCGGGTCCGGACAAGGACACGGCTCCGTCGGCTCCAGCGACGGACACAGCGCGCCGAGCGGCCACGAGGCCGATGTCGCTCACCGCATCCGAGTCGGCCGGAGCTGCCCACGATGCGGCGCGCTCGATGCGCCCGACGGCTTCGGTCAAGCGCTCCTGCGATAGCCGCCCGTCGAGGACCGCGTCGACGATCGCGTCGCGGATCTCGGTCACGATCTCCTCGCCCGTCTCCCCGCCACCGACGCAGATCGCATCCGCTCCGGCGATGAGGGCGCGCACGGCGGCTTCCGGCGTACCGATCGCATCAGCGACGGCTGCCATGTCGACGGCGTCGGTGATGACGAGCCCGTCGTACGCGAGTTCCTTGCGCAGCAAGCCGGTCAGGACGCTGGCGCTGACGGTCGCCGGCTCGTCGCCGAACGCCGACATCACGATGTGCGCCGTCATGATCGATTGCACGCCGGCGGCGATCGCGGCACGGAAGGGCAGCAGGGCAACCTCGTCGAGCTCCGCGCGGCCCGCGCTGACGTGCGGCAGCCCGATGTGCGAGTCGACTGTCGTGTCGCCGTGGCCGGGGAAATGCTTGGCGCACGCGATGACCCGGTGCGACTGCAGGCCTTCCACATAAGCGGCGACGTGCCGGCCGACGAGGGCCGCGTCGCTGCCGAAGGAGCGCACGCCGATCACCGGGTTGAGCGGGTTGCTGTTGACGTCGGCGACGGGTGCGAGGTCGAAGTTGATGCCGACCATCGCCAGGTCCGCGCCGATAGAAGCGGCGACGGCGCGGGTGAGATCGACGTCGTCGATCACCCCCAGTGCATAGTTCCCCGGGTACGACGAACCGACGTGGTACTCGAGCCGCGTGACGTCGCCGCCCTCTTCGTCGATCGCGATCAGCACGTCGCTGCGGGCCGCCCGCAACTGTGCAGTGAGCGCCGCAACTTGCTCGCGGGACTCGATGTTGCGGCCGAAGAGCGTCACGCCGCGCATGCCACCCTCGAGGCGGCGCAGCACCCACTCGGGGGCCGTGAGCCCCACGAATGGTGGCAGCAGGCATGCGTCGGCCAGGTCAGCAATGGAGGGCATCCGTCAGCCCTTGACCGCGCCGGCCGTCAGGCCACCGACCGCCCGGCGCTGCACGAACAGGAAGAAGGCCGCAGCCGGGACCGTGAAGACGACCGACATGGCCATGACGGCGCCCCAGTCCGCCGTGCGCGGCCCGATGAACGAGTGCAGCAGCACGGGGACGGTGTATTGCCCCGGGCTGTTCGTCAGCGTGTACGCGTACACGAATTCGTTCCAGGACGAGAGGAAACCGAAGATGCTCGTCGCCACGATGCCGGGCGCGATGAGCGGGAACAGCACCTTGCGGAACGCTTTCGCCCGGCTCGCGCCGTCGACAAGCGCCGCTTCTTCGATCTCCTTCGGCACCGCCCGCACGAACCCCCGCAGCATCCAGATGGACAGCGGCAACACGAAGGAGATGTAGACGAGGACCAGCGTGACCATCTTGCCCTGGATCTTCAGGTCCTGGGACAGCACGACGTAAGGCACGAACAGCGCCTCGCCGGGGATCATCTGGATGAGGATCAGGATGACGATGAACAGCGTGCGGCCGCGGAACCAGAAGCGGCCGAGGGCGACCGCGGCGAAGAACGCGATGCCGATGCCGATGCCGACGGCCAGGGCGGTGATGATCACCGAGTTCTTCAACGACGTAAGGAATCCCTCGGTGTTCCAGGCGGTCTGGTAGTTGGCGAACTCGACCGGGTGGGGGAACAGGACGGGATCCGTCGTGCGGATCTGATTGGCCGGCTTGAGGGAGGTCGTCAGCAGCCAGTACAGCGGAAACAGGGACGTGAGAAGTGTGATGACGCCGAACGTGTTGGCGATGACGTGGTGCTGCCGGCGACCGGTCACTGGTCCTCCCTCCGCATGATTTTCACGTAGAAGTACGAGAGGCCCATCAGCATGACCGTGACGACGACGCCGATGGCGCTGGCGACTCCGTACGCTCCGCTGGAGATGGCCTTCTGATAGATGTAGGGGCCGAGCAGGTTCGTCTGGCCGTACGGCGCCCCCTGCGTGGTGAACGCGATCTGCGTCAGCACGCGGAAGTCCCAGATGACGGACAGCAGCGTCGAGATGATGAGCACCGGCACGATGAGCGGCAGTGTCACCCGACGGAACAGCGTGACCGGGCCTGCGCCGTCCATCTCCGCGGCTTCATTGAGCTCCTCCGGCACTGTCAGCAGCGCGCCGTAGATGGCGAGCGCGACGAAGGGCACGGACTGCCAGACGACAACCAGGAAGACGACGAAGAAGGCGGTCCACTGGCTCGTGTACCAGGAGTGCTGGAATTCCTTGGTGAAGCCGAGGTGCAGCGCCAGCCAGTTCGCGACACCGAATTCCGTGTCGAAGAACCATTGCCAGACGGTCGCCCCGATGAACTGCGGCGTCGCCCACACGAGCAGGAGGCCGGTCGAGACGGCGAGCTTGAGAGCCTTGTTCATGTGCATCATCGCGGTGGCGACGGCCACGCCGCAGATGACGGTCGCCGCCGCTGCGGCGACGTCGAAGATCACGCTCTTGAAGACGACCGTCCAGAACTCGTGGTCGCCGAGCACGGACTTGTAGTTGGCCCAGCCGACGTTCTTGTACTTGTGCGTGAAGATGTTCGGCTTCTCGAACGACAGCACGACCATCTTGTAGACCGGCACCGCGATCAGTGCGATCAACGCGATGATGGCCGGCAACATCAGGGCCCAGATCGTCAGCCAGTTGCGCTGACGCGGGCGCTTGCGTGGTGCGGGTAGTCGGGGAGCCGGCGAGCGCCGTTCTGCGGTCAATTCAGCTTCCGTAGCAACGGTGCTCACCGGCTCACCTCCTGTCAGTCAATTGTGCGCGTTCTTGCTGAGACGAAGATCAGGCAGCCGCGTTGAGAATGGCTTCGATCTTCTTGTCGTACTCGGCGGCGACGGTCTTCGCGTCAGTGCCGGGCGTGAGGACCTTGGTGAAGAAGTCCTTCATGATGTTCGCGGTCTCGACCTTGCTCCAGTTGACGGAGGTCGGGGTGAACCAACCCTTGCCCGCCGCGGCTGCGGCGGCCATCTTGCCCGGGCCCGCGGGGACCTGGTCCACGAGAGTCGTCGTGTTCGGGATGGAGCCGGCCTTCGCGACCAACGTCTGCACAACGGTGCCAGCGAGGACGTTCACCCAAGCAACGGCGAGGTCCTTGTGGGCCGTGTTGGCTGCGACCGCGAGGTTCGAGCCACCGAGGAACTGCGGGAGCGGTCCGTTGGTGCCCGGCATCGTCCATGCGCCGAGGTCAGCAGCAGGGAACGCCTGGCCCTTCGGGCCCGGAGCCGAGACGACACCGTTCCACCAGCCGGGCTCGATGACCATGGCGGCCTTCTTCTGGCCGAAGATCTTGTCGTCGTTCGTCTCGTCGACGTCCGCCGGTGCGGCGGAGACGGCGGCGGCGAAGGCCTTCAGGCGCTCAATGCCCTTGACGCCGGCGTCGCTGGCGAGGTTGCCCTTCCAGGTGCCGCCCGTCTGCGTGGCGATGGAGTCCATGCCGGCGTCAACGAGGAAGCCGGTGTTGACGTACCAGTTGCGGCCCGGCAGGTAGATGCCCGAGTTGCCACCGGTCTTGTACTTCGCGGCCAGCGTCTGGAGCTCATCGAGAGTCGTGGGCGCGGTGGCCGTGCCGAGGGTCTTCTTGTTGTACCAAAGCACGCGGCTGCCGGCGTAGTACGGAACGCCGTAGAGCTTGCCGTCGAACGTG
Source organism: Frankiaceae bacterium (assembly GCA_030840665.1). Classification (GTDB taxonomy): domain Bacteria; phylum Actinomycetota; class Actinomycetes; order JAVEEB01; family JAVEEB01; genus JAVEEB01. The sequence goes on from JAVEEB010000316.1 coordinate 8,579, forward strand.
CCGGCCTGCTTGAGCGAGTCGAGCCACGTTGCGTTGGTCTCGAATGCCGTCGGGTCGAGGTCGGCGAGCGCGCCCTGGCTGGCCCAGGAGAGAACGTCGGTGTTGCCCATCTCGGCCGCATCGATCGTGGCGGGCTTCGCGGACCAGGCTGCGGTCCACTTCGCCGCACGCACGTCCCAGGACAGGATCTCGACGTTGACCGTGACGTTCGGGTACTGCTTCTTCATCTCGGCGATGGCAGCTGCCTGCGTTGCCGGCGGGATGCTGTCCTTCATCAACGTGACGTTGATCGTCGCCGTCTGGTTCTTGTCAGCGCCGGCCGAGGCCGTCGGCGAGTCCGACGGGCTGGCCGAGGTGACCGTCGCCGAACTGGTCGGCGTGTTGCTTGCCGAGCTGGTGGTGCTGCTGCTGCCGTTGCTGCAGCCGGCAAGTGCCAACGCTGCCGCCACGGCGACAACGCTCACGTGTCGTGTCTTCACGCCATCCTCCTGTTGACACCGCGGGGTTCGCCGCCGTGCGATTGCTTAGTGGTTTAGACCAATTCGGAGGCTGGCATAGACCAATGTGCGTGTCAAGAGTTGCCCCTGGGCTATGCAGATTCGTTATTTAGGACTTAACCTGTCGACACCGCCATGCCGTCGTTTTGGGAGCATCGGCGAATGGAGGGTGTAGGTGAGCACCGTGGCGAGCGCCATGCCAACCGATGGCGATGCGGCCGGGCTCGCGGAAGACGCGTCGACGCGGATCCCGAAGTATTACCGCCTGAAGCGGCACCTGCTCTCGATCACCGAGTCGATGCCACCGGGCACTCCGGTCCCCCCGGAACGGACCCTGAGCGTCGAGTTCGGCACGTCCCGGACGACCGTGCGCCAGGCCGTCCACGAGCTCGTCGTCGAGGGCCGTCTCACTCGCGTCCAGGGCCGCGGCACGTTCGTCGCCCAGCCGAAGGTCACGCAGCAGCTCCAGCTCACTTCGTACACGGAAGACATGCGCGCCCAAGGCCTCGAACCAACCTCGCGCCTCGTCGAGATCGGGTTCATCCCCGCTGACTCGGAGCTGGCCTCGCGCCTCGCGATCAACGCCGGCACCCGTGTTCTGCGGATCGAGCGGCTGCGGTTCGCCAACGGTGAGCCGATGGCAATCGAGGCCGTCCACGTCGCCGCCTCGCGCTTCCCCTCCCTGCGCAAGCACCTCGAGAAGAACATGTCGCTGTATTCGGCCCTCGCCGAGAACTACGGCGTCCGCGTCGCCCAGGCGACCGAGACCATCGAGACGTTGCCGGCGCCGCCCCGGGAAGCCGCCCTCCTCAACACCGACATCGGCCTCCCGATGCTCCTGCTCACCCGTCACAGCTGGGACGAGGAGCACAAGCCGGTCGAGTTCGTGCGCTCCCTCTACCGCGGTGACCGGTACCGCTTCACGGCCCACCTGCGCCGCCCGGGCGCCTAGGTCACGCGCGTTCGGGCCGCCGCCCGGGCGCCTAGGTCTCGCGCGTTCGGGCCCACACCAGGGCGCCTAGGTCTCGCGCGTTCGGGCCTACACCACGGCGGCCAATGCGCCGATGGTTGCTGCATGGACGGCTTCATCATGTTCGAGCTCGGCGGTCGGCCCTTCGCCGTGCCGCTCCCCGCGGTGCGTGAAATCGTGCGCATGGCCGGGGTGGAAAGCCTGCCGGGGATGACCCCGCCCATGATCGGTGTCCTCGACCTGCGCGGCTATCCGTTGCCCGTCATGGATCTGCGCGACGAACACGCGAGCGGCCGCGGCGACGTACTCGTCCTCGACGGCGGAGCTAACGGCGACCCGCTCGGGGTTGCGGTCGACCGGGTCCTGGCCGTCCTCGACGCGGATGGCTTGCAGCCATCGATCGGAACAGACGCCGGTACGCCGACCACGCCCCTGCCCTCGTACGTCAAGAACGTCCTGCGCAACTCGCGCGGACCCGTGTACCTCGTCGACGTCCGCGAGATGCTCCTGATCGCGGTCTGACCGACCGGACCCCCGAACCCCGGACCCCCGGACCCCCCGGACCCCGCGGACCCCCGGACCCCCCGGACCCCGCGGACCCCCGGACCCCCCGGACTCCCGGGCCCCCGGACCCCCCGGACCCCCGGG
>JAVEEB010000443.1 GCA_030840665.1 Frankiaceae bacterium
AGCTCAAAGAGATCGTGATCGCCACCAAGCTCGACAGGACGACGAGCAAGGACGAGATCCTCGGCGACTACCTCAACACGATCTGGTTCGGGCGCGGCGCGTCCGGCATCCAGGCCGCCGCCGGCGCCTACTTCGGCACGACCGTCGACAAGCTCACGGTGGCCCAGGGCGCGGTGCTCGCCGCGACGATCCAGAGTCCCGCCCTGCTGGACCCGTACCTGCACCACGACGCGGCGGTCGCGCGCTGGCACTACGTCGTCGACGGGATGGTCAAGGACAACGCGTTGACCCAGGCGCAGGCGGACAAGCTGGCGTATCCCAAGGTCGGCCCGCCGCGGCCGGTCGGCACGTCCTCCGGCCCGACCCGGTTCATCCAGAACGCCGTGCTCGACGCGCTCGCCGCCCTGGACGCGCAGAACGTGCCAGGACTCACCGACAAGGACATCCAGACCGGTGGCCTCCGCGTCGTCACCACGATCGACGTCGCCGCACAGAAGTCCGCCGTCGACGCAGAAACGAGCGTCTTCCAAGCGGCCATCAAGTCGGCCAAGAAGAAGCCGGTGTCGGCCCTCGTCTCGATCGAGCCCGGCACCGGGAAGATCAAGGCGATGTACGGCGGCGCGACCTTCGCCGGCACGAACGGCTGCGACAGCGCCACCGCCAACTGCACGAACCTGGCGACGCAGATCAAGCGTCCGCCGGGCTCGACCTTCAAGGCGTTCGTGCTGTCGACGGCGCTCTCGCAGGGCACGATCACGTTGGCCGACACCTTCAACGGCCCGTCCCAGTCGAAGCTCAAAGACGGCACGCCGGTCCACAACGACGCCGAGGGCGAGACGTGCAGCAGCTGCACGCTGGTCACCGCGATCGCCCGATCGATCAACACGATCTTCGAGCCGCTCGCGGAGCAGATCGGCCCGAAGGCCGTCGCCGACCAGGCGCACGCCCTGGGCATCCCGGCGGACGACAACCTCTCCCAAGGCGGGTTCACCGGCCCGAGCATCGCGCTGGGCACGTACGACGTGCGCCCGATCGACATGGCGGCCGCGTACGCGACGTTCGCGGCAAACGGGACGCGCGCCACGCCGTACCTCGTCGAATCGGTGAAGGACGCGGCCGGCGCGGTGACCTACAAGGCGAAGGTCGACGCGACGCCGAACTCGCTCGACCCGGAAGTAGCGGCGAGCGTGAACCTTGCGCTGCAGGCCGTCATGACCGACCCGCAGGCGACCGGCCGCGCCGCGACCCTCGACGGCGGCCGGCCCGTGGCCGGCAAGACCGGCACGACGGGCGAGAGCAAGGACGCCTGGTTCGTCGGCTACACGCCGCAGCTCGCGACGGCCGTGTGGATCGGCAACGTCGACAACACGACGACGATCAATCAGATCCCGGGCTACGCGCCGGGGCTCTACGGTGGCGGCCTGCCCGCGAAGACCTTCAAGGCGTTCATGGACGGTGCCCTCAAGGGGCAGCCGGTGAAGCAATTCCCGGCGCCGACGAAACCGCTGCCGAGCCCGTCGCCCTCACCGAGCAGCAGCCTGAGCACGTCCGCGAGCGTGTCGCCGACCCCGACCGTGACGCCGTCGGTGACGCCGTCGAACAGCGCCACCGACGTGCCGTCGGGCTCGCCGTCACCGGGGACCTCGTCGCCGTCGGCCACGTCGAGTCCGTCCGGTCCGCCGTCCGGCAGCCCGCCCGCCTCGTCCGGGGCGGCGACGCCCAGCGCGACGGGGTAGCCGCACGGGGGCGCCGCGCTGTGCCCGGTGCGCCGTGGCCGGTGCGCCGGCGCCGTGTCGGTTGACGAAGCCGGGCCGGCGTACGGCATGCTCGACGGATGCCGGGATCACGCGTCCGCGATGGAGTCACGCTGCCGAGCCTCGACGACGGTTTCGTCGGCGGGGCGGCCAACCTGATCGGCGGCCCGCCGGGCAAGTTCGCCGCCCTCGGCCGGAGCTGGTGGACCGCTCTGCGGGTGATGCTCGCGGTGCTGATGGTGTCGCTGTTCGCCGGCTGGTCGTACAAGGCGCCGTGCCAGGGCCCGTCCGCGAACTGGGGCAACGAGGTCCAGTACCAGTACACGCACCTGTGCTACTCGGACGTCCGTGCGCTCTATGACGCCGAGGGGCTGTCCACCGGCAAGCTGCCGTACCGCGACGCGGTCGACGACACGCTGCCCGCCCGGTACGTCGAGTACCCGGTCGGTATCGGCGCCTTCATGGAGGCCGCGGCGGTCATCACGCGCGCGCTGCCGGCGGCAGAAGCGAACGGGGTCTCGTTCTTCCAGGTCAACGCCGGGCTGATCAGCCTCGTGATGATCGGCGGAGGGCTCGCCTTTTACGGGCTCACGCGCCGGCGGCCGTGGGACGCGGTGATGTTCGCGGCCGCACCCACCATCGCCCTGCACGCGTTCACCAACTGGGACCTCGTCGCCGTCTCCTTCGGCATCGTCGGGCTCTATGCGTGGGCGCGCGGCCGGCCAGTGCTGGCGGGTGTCCTCCTTGGTCTGGGCACCGCGACCAAGCTCTTTCCCGGTTTCATCCTGGTCGCGATCGCGCTCGTGGCGCTCTCGACGCGCGACCGTGTCGCGTGGCGCGCCACCGGTCTCGCGTGGGCTGCGGGGGTGGGTAGCTACATCGGCGTCAACGTGGTGCCGGCCGCGCTGTGGCCGGCCGGGTGGCGGTACTTCTTCCAGTTCTCCAAGGACCGCGGGGCCGAATCGAACTCGCTCTGGTACCACGCGTCCGCACATTTCCCGACCGGCAGTTTCTGGGGCTGGCTCGGCGACCCGGCTCGCGACGTCCCGGCGCTCAACCTGCTGTGCGCTCTCCTGCTGCTCCTGGGTCTGGCGGGGATCGCGTTCCTCGCCTGGCGGGCGCCCGTCCCGCCGCGGCTCGCGCAGATCGCGTTCCTCGTGCTGTTCGTGTTTCTCATCACCGGCAAGGTGTGGTCACCGCAGTACACGTTGTGGCTGCTGCCTTTCGCGGTCCTCTCGCGGCCCCGCTGGGGGCTTTTCCTCGTGTGGCAATTGTCGGAAATCGCTGTGTGGGCTGGGGTTCTGGGCTACCTGCATGACCTGAGCAATCCGGGTCACGGCGTGCCCCTCACTGCGTACACGGCGATCATTTTGGTGCGTGACGCCCTGCTCGTCGCCTACGCCGTGCTGATCGTCCGCGACATCCGGCACCCCGAATTGGACGTCGTACGACGGGATCATTTCGGCCGCGATCCCATCGCCGGGCCGCTCGACACGGAGCGCGACTCGGCGCCGGACGTCGAGCGGGTCCCCGCGTTCGCCTGACGACGTCAGGCAGGAAAACTGCTGCTGTGTACGACGGACCGCGGCGTGCCCGCAATCGCCAGGGCGGCCACGTGGTGCGGGGCGGCCGGCCATTGCTCGAGGTGCCACGGCCCGGACGGGGCGCTGGTCGTGCGGTCGAGGAGAGTCGGCGGGTCGGCCAGGGTCACCTCGAGCTGATCGAAGGGGAGCAGCAGCCCAAGGCCTCGCGCCTTCGCGTAGGCCTCCTTCAGCGTCCAGAGCCGCGCGTACAGCACGGACGCCTCCGCCGGGGCGGCCTGGCGGAGCAACGCGTGTTCCGGCTCCGTCAAGACGCGTCGGCTCGCGACGGTCGTGCCGGCTGAGTGCGCTTCGACGTCAATGCCGCAGGCGGCATCGGCGGCGACCACGCAGGCGACGACGCCGTCCGTGTGCGAAAGGCTGAAGGACAGGTGCGGGAAAGGCCCGGCGACTTCCGGCCGCCCGCTGTCGGTGGTGGTGAAGTCCCACGCGGCGGCGGGCACGTCGGGCGCGCAGGCGCTCAGGGCTCGGCGCAGGAGTGCGTGGCTGTGGATGAAGTCGCGGCGGTGGTCGTCGCCGGCGAGGCGCAGCGCCAACGCGCGTTCCGCCTCCGACAGCACCTGGAGCTGGTCGTCGAGCCCAGGCAGGCCAGGCAAGCCGGGCCCATCGGTGCGCACGCACCAGACGCGGGCGCAGCCGGGCTGCAATGCCTCCGAGGTCACGCGCTGACC
>JAVEEB010000114.1 GCA_030840665.1 Frankiaceae bacterium
ACGACGGCGTCGGCACCGATCTGATCGCGCTGGGCGGCCTCGTACGCCATCTCGGCCTGCTGCAGGGTGCGCGGAAAGCCGTCGAGCACGTAGCCACCCTCGCGGGCGGCCTTCACGATGAGCGGCCAAACGACGTCGAGCACGACATCGTCGCCGACGAGGTCTCCCCGCGTCAGCTGCTCATTGATCTGCTGACCGATGGCCGAGCCGTCGCGGACGGCCTGCCGCAGTACGTCGCCGACACCGATGTGCCTGATGCCGTAGTGCTCCGAGAGCACCTTCGCCTGAGTACCTTTGCCCGAACCGGGCGCCCCGAGGAGCACGATGCGCATTCGCAGACAATCGCAGGCCCGCTCACCGCTGTACAACGCGGGGGTCCGTGAAAGCGCTATCCCATGAGTCGGCCCAATGGTCCAGACCACTAGCGGTATCGGCGCTCGCAAGATCGCGCTTCACGGCCCACCTGCGAAAGCCCGGACGCGCGGAACCTACGCTCCAGAGGTGCACCCCCTCGTCATATTGACCACCGCCGTCGTCATCCTCGTCGCGGAGTTGCCGGACAAGAGCATGTTCGTGGTGCTGGTTCTCGGCACCCGCTTCTCCCGTATCCCGGTGATGGTCGGTGCGGCTGCCGGCTTCGCCGTGCACGTGGTCATCGCGGTTCTCGGCGGGCGGCTGATCAGCTTGCTGCCGCACCGTGCCGCCGCCGGGATCGTCGCCGTCATGTTCCTGGCCGGGGCGATCTGGATGTTCCGGATGCACCCGGAGGCGGACGGCGACCTGGTCGAGGAGGAAGCCGAGGTCGAGGCTCGCGTCGGCTCCAGCCACAGCCCGCTGCGGATCGCCGGCGTCGCTTTCGGGTTCGTCTTCCTGAGCGAGTGGGGAGACATAACCCAGTTGGCGACGGCCAGCATGGCGGCTCAGCCGGGCAGAGCCCTCTCCGTGGGCATCGGGGCCACGCTCGGGCTCTGGACAGCTGTGCTGCTCGCCGTCACTGTCGGCGGCACGCTCCTGCGGCGCTTACCGCCGCGTATCTTCCACCGCATCGCCGCCACCGCACTTCTCATCTTCGCCGCGATTTCCTCTGTCGCCCTCGTCCACGGCTGATGACTCAAGGAAAGGACCGTCTCGTGAAGCGACGCACCCTTGGCAGCACCCTCGAGGTCTCCGCGCTCGGTCTCGGATGCATGGGGATGAGCGAGTTCTACGGCGCGACCGACGACGACGAGTCCACCGCCGTCATCCACCGCGCGCTCGACCTCGGCTGCACGTTCCTCGACACCGCCGACATGTACGGGCCGTTCATCAACGAAAAGCTCGTCGGGTCCGCCATCAGCGGCCGCCGCGACGAGGTGCAGCTCGCGACGAAGTTCGGTAACCAGCGCGGGCCGGCGGGGGAGCGGATCGGCATCAACGGCCGGCCCGAGTACGTGCGGGCGGCGTGCGACGCGTCCCTCGAGCGCCTCGGCGTGGACTACATCGACCTGTACTACCAGCACCGGGTCGACCGTTCCGTGCCGATCGAGGACACCGTCGGCGCGATGGCGGAGCTCGTGGCGGCCGGCAAGGTGCGCCACCTCGGCCTCTCGGAAGCGTCCTCCGAGACGATCCGCCGCGCCGCCGCCGTCCACCCGATCGCGGCGCTGCAGACCGAGTACAGCCTCTGGTCGCGGGACCCGGAGCACGACATCCTCGCCACCGTGCGCGAGCTGGGGATCGGCTTCGTGGCGTACAGCCCGCTCGGCCGCGGTTTCCTCACGGGACAGATCACGTCTCCGGACGATCTCGCCTCGGACGACTTCCGGCGCTATCACCCGCGTTTTCAAGGCGAGAATTTCGCCCGCAACCTCGACCTCGTCGCGCGAGTGAGGGAGATTGCGGCGGCCAAGGGCTGCACGCCGGGTCAGCTGGCGCTCGCCTGGGTCCTCGCGCAGGGCGAGGACATCGTGGCGATTCCCGGAACGAAACGCGTCGCGTACCTCGAGGAAAACCTCGAAGCGCTCTCGGTGACGCTCACGGCGGAGGACCTCCGCGCGCTCGACGAGGCGATGCCGGCCGGCGCGACTGCCGGCGACCGCTACGGCGACATGTCGTCCGTCAATGCCTGACCTGGCCGTCGGCGGGCCCGAGCGTGATGGGCCGGACACCGCGCGGCAACGTCCCGGAAACGCGCCGTAATTAGCCTGCCGACATGGCGGATGTCTTCGATGACTACGTCCTCGCAGACGCGTGGGACGAGATGTTCGAACGCCCGGGCGTCCCCCGCCCGGCGTACGAACCACTCTTTGCCGCCCTCCAGCCCCTCGCCGCCGGTGACCTCGCCTTCCGCGCGGAGCAACTCGGCCGGGTCTACACCGACCGGGGCGTGACCTTCGCGTACGCCGGCGAGGAGCGGCCGTTCCCGCTCGACCTGGTGCCGCGGTTGATCAGTGCGGCCGAATGGGACGTCATCCACCGTGGGGTCGCGCAGCGCGTGCGCGCACTCGAGGCCTTTCTTGCCGATGTGTACGGCGCCGGCGAGGTGTTCGCCGACGAGGTCGTCCCGCGGCGGCTGGTCACGTCGTGCGGGGGGTTCATTCGGGAGGCCCACGGCCTGGAGCCGCCGAACGGCGTCCGCATCCACGTCGGCGGGATCGACCTGGTCAGGGACGAGGTCGGCGCGTTCCGCGTCCTCGAGGACAACGTGCGGGTCCCCAGCGGCATCAGCTATGTCATCGAAAACCGCAAGGCGATGACCCAGGTCTTCCCAGGTGTCTTCGCCGAGCACCGGGTCCACCCGGTCGACGACTACCCGCGGCGGCTGCTGGGGGCGCTGCGCAACGCCGCGCCGTCCGGGGTCCGCGATCCCAACGTGGTCGTCCTGACGCCGGGCACCTACAACGCCGCCTACTTCGAACACGCCCTGCTCGCTCGCCTCATGGGTGTCGAACTCGTCGAGGGTCGCGACCTCATCTGCTCGGGCAACCGCGTGCGCATGCGGACGACCCAGGGCGAACGACCGGTGCACGTGGTCTACCGGCGGATCGACGACGACTTCCTCGACCCGCTGCACTCCCGGCCGGACAGCGTCCTGGGGTGCCCCGGCATCGTGAACGCGGCGCGGGCGGGGACGGTAACGATCGCCGACGCCGTTGGCAACGGCGTCGCCGACGACAAGTTGCTGTACACCTACGTGCCGGAGCTCATCCGGTACTACCTCGCGGAAGAGCCGGTCATCGACAACGTCGAGACCTACCGCCTCGACGACGTCGACACCGTGGAGTGGGTCGCCGAGCACGTGGCCGACCTCGTCGTGAAGCCCGTCGACGGCAGCGGCGGCAAAGGGATCGTCATCGGTCACCTGTCGGACGAGGCGACGCATGTCGCGACCGCCGCGGCCATCCGCGCCAACCCGCGGGGCTGGATCGCGCAGCGACCCGTGGCGTTGTCGACCTCACCGACGCTGATCGGCGACCGGCTCGTGCCGCGCCACATCGACCTGCGCCCCTTCGCGGTCAACGACGGCAACGGCATCTGGGTCGTCCCCGGCGGCCTCACGCGGGTGGCGCTGCCCGAGGGGGCCCTGGTGGTGAACTCGAGTCAGGGCGGCGGGTCGAAGGACACCTGGGTCCTGGCCAACGACAGCGGTGGCGCCACGCATCTCGGCGAGTCCGCCACGCCGGTGCTCGGGGCCACACCGTTCTCCGGTCCGGTCCCCGACCGTGACGTGGGCCCGCGCTACGCAGCGCAACAGCAACAGGAACAGTGAGGGCCCCGATGCTCAGCCGCATTGCGGAATCACTGTTCTGGATCGGCCGGTACGTCGAGCGCGCCGACGACACCGCCCGGCTGCTCGACGCCTTCGTGCACCGCGCTCTTGAAGACCCGTGGGCAGACGAGGACAGCGCCTGCCGGACGTTGCTGGCGATCCTCGGCGTCGACCCGGACAAGGTTGACGGGCCGCTCGACAGCATCGTGGCCATGCGGTTGCTCGCGTTCGACGACTCGAATCCCACGTCCATCGCCGGCGCCCTGGCCCACGCCCGCGACAACGCCCGCGGCGCGCGCGAGACGCTGTCCAGCGAGCTGTGGGAATGCCTGAACGTGACGTGGCAGAAGATGCCCGAGCAGCGCCGCGAGGCTGCGCGGCTGGGGCCGTACACGTTCC
>JAVEEB010000464.1 GCA_030840665.1 Frankiaceae bacterium
ATGCTCGCCGACATCCCGTTCATCCCGACCACTGAGTCCGTGGACTGGTACCAGTACAACACCACGGACCTCGACGGCTGGCCAACGCCGGACAACCCCTACGCGCAGCCCGCGCCGTGGAACGTCCCGGACAACGAGCAGATCCTGCTGAACCTGTTCTCGAAGTCCGCGCAGAAGTAGGGCCCGGCCCCGGGTTCAGTCGCCTCGTCGGCTGGACCCGGGGACCGCCATCCGAGTCCCAACGCCAAGGAGCTGATCGACGTGAGGTTCTTGCTACGGAGGCTGGGCTTTTTCGTCCTGACCCTCTGGGCGGCGATCACGCTCAACTTCTTCATCCCGCGCATGATGCCGGGCGACCCGGTGTCGGCGATGAAGGCGCGGCTCTCGCACGGCGGGCACGTCGTCGACGTCGAGCAGCTGCGGGCGATGCTGCAGCAGTTCGGTTTCGACCCGGGCAAGAACATCGCTCAGCAGTACGTCGAATACCTCCGCAACATGGTGACCGGCCATTGGGGCGTCTCGATCGGGGGCACGTTGGGCGCACCGGTCACGAAGCTGATCGGCCAGGCGCTGCCATGGACCCTCGGCCTCGTCGGTGTCACGACGTTGCTGGCCTTCCTTCTCGGCACCTTCGTCGGCATCATCGCGGGCTGGCGCCGTGGCGGATTTCTCGACAGCGTGCTGCCGCCGATGTTCGTCGTCACGTCGGCCCTGCCGTACTTCTGGGTCGCGCTGCTACTGATCGTGCTGTTCGCGAACGGGCCGCATGCCCTGCTGCCCAACGACAACAACTACGACATCGGCCTGACGCCGGCCTTCACCGGGCCGTTCATCGTCAACGTGCTGAAACACGCGGTCCTGCCCGCCGCCACGATCCTCATCACCGCGATCGGCGGCTGGATCCTGACGATGCGCAACAACATGATCACGACCCTCGGGGAGGACTACGTGCGGATGGCGCGGGCGAAGGGCCTGTCGAACAGGCGGGTCATGATGGGCTACGCCGCCCGCAACGCGTTCCTGCCGAACCTGTCGGGCTTCGCCATGTCGCTCGGATTCGTCATCGCCGGGACGATCCTCGTCGAGTACGTCTTCAACTATCCCGGCCTCGGCCACATGTTCTATTCCGCCACGATCAGCACCGACTACCCGTTGCTGCAGGCGCTGTTTCTCCTGGTGACGCTGGCGGTCCTGATCTGCGTCCTGCTCTGCGACTTCGCCGTCTTCCTGCTCGACCCCCGCGCCCGGGCGAAGGGCTGATGACGTGACCACGCTCCTCGTCGACCCGAACGTCGCCACGAACGAGCTGCCGGCCCGGCGCCGCGGCGGCCTCTGGCGGGCCGTCCGCGGCAACCGCAAGGCGATGGTGGGCGCCGGCCTGTTCCTGTTGTTCTGCCTGCTGGCCGCCTTCCCGCACCTGTTCGTCCCGTGGCAGCACGGCGACCCACGTGACATCGGCGACATCCCGTTGCTGCACCCGTCGGCGGCGCACTGGCTCGGCACGACCGGCCTGGGACAGGACGTGTACGCGGAGCTGATCTACAGCACGCGCGAGTCGCTGATCATCGCGCTCGTCGCCGGTTTCGGAGCCACGATCCTGTCCGTCCTGATCGGCGTCTCGGCCGCCTACCTCGGGGGCGTGGCCGACGACGTGCTCTCGGCGCTGACCGACATCTTCCTCGTCCTGCCGACGTTCCCGCTCATCATCGTGCTGGCCACGTTCGCGGGGAAAGGCAACCTCGTCGTCGTGATTGTCGTGCTCGTCGTCACCGGATGGTCCTACGGTGCGCGGCAGATGCGGGCGCAGGGGCTGTCGCTCCGCAACCGCGACTTCCTGACCTCGGCGAAGGTGCGGGGTGAGCGTCGGTCGTACATCATCGTGATGGAAATGCTCCCGACGATGTCGTCCCTGATCGTCGCGAACTTCCTCGGAGCGGCGCTCTACTCGGTGCTGACCGCAGCCGGGCTTCAGTTCTTGGGCCTCGGCGACCCGAGCTCGCTCAGCTGGGGCACGATGCTCTACTGGGCCCAGAACCAAGGCGCGCTGGCCAGCGGGTTCCCGGCCTGGGCCCTCGCCCCGGGCCTCGCGGTGGCCGCCCTCGGCGTCTCCTTCGCCCTCCTCAACTACGCCTTCGACGAGATCTCCAACCCCGCCTTGCGTCCGATCCGGAGGTCACGTGTCAAGCGCGCGCATTCTTGAGGTCCGCGACCTTCAGGTCACCTACGACAGCGCCCGCGGCGGTGTGCGGGCCGTCGACGGTGTCGACCTCAACGTGCATCGCGGGGAGTTCGTCGGCGTCGTCGGGGAGTCCGGCTGCGGCAAGTCGACCCTGCTGTTCGCGATCGCGCAACTCCTGAGCCCGCCGGCGGCCATCACCGGCGGCTCGGTGCTCTTCTCCGGCCGCAACCTCGTGACGCTCAACGACAAGCAACTCAGGGCGATGCGCTGGCGCGACTACTCCGTCGTCATGCAGAGCGCGATGAACGCCCTCAACCCGGTGCGCAGCATCGGCCAGCAGTTCCAGGACACCCTGGAAGCGCACCGGGACACGCCGGTCTCGGACGACCGTGCCGTCGAGGTGATGCGGCTCGTCGGGATCGACCCGATCCACCTCAAGAGCTACCCGCATCAGCTCAGCGGCGGCATGCGCCAACGCGCAATGATCGCGATGGCGCTGCTGTTCACCCCCGACCTCATCATCATGGACGAGCCGACGTCGGCCCTCGACGTCGTGGCGCAGCGCTCGCTGATGGTGCAGATCAAGGAACTGCAACGGGAGCTGGGGTTCGCGGTCATCTTCGTGACCCACGACATGTCGCTCGTCAGCCACTTCTCGGACAACCTGCTCGTCATGTACGCCGGCCAGGTCGCCGAGATCGGGCCGACTCGGCAGGTCTTCGACAGTCCCGCCCATCCGTACAGCCGCGGGCTGCTCGATGCCTTCCCGTCGATCCGTGGCCCGCGCGTCGAGCTGACCGGCATCCCCGGCAGCCCGCCCGACCTCGCCCAGCCCCCGACGGGCTGCCGCTTCCACCCGCGCTGCCCGCTGGTGAAGGAACGCTGCCTGGTGGAGGAGCCCGCGCTCTATCCGGTCGGCACCGCGTACGCGAGATGCCTCTGGCACGCACCCCATTCGCTGTCGCTCAGCGACCCGATCCCGCTGCAGATCGCTGTGGAGACGGCATGACAGACCTGACGACGGTTCCCGACGCCACCGCCACGAGCCCGCGGCCGCCGCTCCTCGAAGCGCGGCTGTTGACCAAGCATTTCTCCATCGGCGGTGGCTTCTTCGGACGGAAGAAGTTGCACGCGGTGGACGACGCCAGCTTCGTCATCAACCGCGGGGAGATCGTCGCGCTCGCCGGCGAGAGTGGCAGCGGCAAGAGCACCATCGCCCGGCTGCTGGCGCGCGTCTACAAGCCGACGGCGGGCGAGATCTACTACGACGGCCAGCCGCTGTCCCGGATGCGCACGCGACGGAGCAGCCAGGCTTACCGCAGCGACGTCCCCATGGTCTTCCAGGACCCGTTCAGCTCGCTCAACCCGGCGTACCGGGTCTCGCACGGCATCATGCGTGGCCTGCGCCTGCACCGCCCGGACCTGCGCACGGACGCCGCCCGGTCGGCCGAGGCGGCACGCGTGGTCGAGGCGGTCGGCCTCTTCCCGGCGGCGGACATCCTCGAGCGGTACCCGCACGAGCTGAGTGGCGGTCAGCGCCAGCGCATCGGATTCGCGCAGGCGTTGGCCTACCGGCCCAAGCTCATCCTCGCGGACGAACCCGTGTCGATGCTGGACGTGTCGATCCGCATCGGGGTGCTCAACCTGATGTCGAAGCTGCGGGCCGAGGCGGGCGTGTCGTTCCTGTACATCACGCACGACATCGCGAGCGCTCGCTATGTCGCCGACCGGATGCTCATCATGTACGCCGGACACATTGTGGAATCGGGACCGACCGAATCCGTCCTGGCGCGGCCCAAGCACCCGTACACCCAGCTGTTGCTGTCGGCGGTGCCGGACCCGCGTGCGCCGTTGACGGTGGGGGCCGACACCGACCGCGGCGAACCGCCGAAGGTGGTCGACCCGGCGCCGGGTTGCCGGTTCCGCTTTCGGTGCCCCCTCGCGATCGAGGTCTGCCACGAGGTCACCCCGGCGCTGCGGCTGCTGGGGGTCGGCCACACGGCCGCTTGTCACGTTGCCGAACCGGACGCGGATCTCGCGCCGGCCACCGGCGCGCCCACCGAAACGACGTGAAGATGCACACCTGGAGAGAGCAGTGAAAATCACCGTCATCGGCGGCGGCAGCACCTACACCCCGGAGCTGGTCGAGGGCTTCGCGCGGCGGTCCGCCGTCCTGCCCGTGGACGAGCTGGTGCTGCACGACATCGACCCGGAACGGCTCGGCATCGTGGGTGCCCTGGCGGAGCGCATCCTCAAGCGCCACGGCTTTCCCGGGCGGCTGGTGACAACGACCGACCGCGACGCGGCTCTGCGCGACGCGGATGCCGTGCTCATCCAACTGCGCGTCGGCGGGCAGGCGGCGCGGCTCGTCGATGAGACGATGCCGAACCGGCACGGGCTGATCGGCCAGGAGACGACGGGGCCGGGCGGCTTCGCGAAGGCGCTGCGCACTGTCCCCGTGATGCTCGGCATCGCCGACGACGTCAAGCGGTTGTCGAAGCCGGGCGCCTGGATCGTCGACTTCACCAACCCCGTCGGCATCATGACGCGGGCGTTGCTCGACGCGGGGCACCGGGCGATCGGTCTGTGCAACGTGGGGATC
>JAVEEB010000493.1 GCA_030840665.1 Frankiaceae bacterium
GCGCAGTCCGCCGTTGCGCCGGTGTGCCTCGGCGATGGCGGGGATCCGCGGATCGAACTGCGAATGGTCATCGCGCGCGCCCAGGAGATCCGGCACTCCCGCAACCACCGCGGCGGCACCCGCACCCCAAGCGCGACAGGCGACCGTCTGCGGGTCGAGTTGCCGGAGGTGCAGCGTCGCAGCTCCCTCAGCGGTGCGCGCCGTGCGCCAGACGTCGCCGGTGGGACTGACCCGATGCGTCGGGTCCCCCGGGCCACGGCCAAGGCGCGCCAAGGTTGTTGCCATGTCGAGGTGGTGAGGCGAGGTCCACGTCAATTCCACGTCGGCCTTGCGGGCCTGCGGAACAACCGTGGCGTCGGGCACTACCGGAGCGTACGGCGCGTTCACGTTCACACACCTATGGGCAGTGCCGATGAAGACCGGTGAGTACGTTCGCACGCTGAAAGGAATGGCAGATGACCCAGCAGCCCGACCACGAACTCGAGGTCCTCGAGGCAGATCAGGACGTCCCGCCCCGCCCGGAGGAAGAAATCGCCGATTCCGCCCCAGGCGCCGCGCCGCTCGCGGAGTGACGTACGCGCAGGCGCAGCCGAGGTTGCCGACGGCCTCGGGGAACGCCTGCCATTGCCTGCCAACAACGTTGTCGTAAAGCAATACGGTCTAGGCCTTGACGCGCCGATAGAGGACGGTCTGCTGACCGTGCCCAGTGATGTGAGGAGGTGGCTGTGCCAACGCCGTTCGTCGATGTCGAGACGTTGGGCGCGGCCCTCCTGGCGCACACCGGTGCGCTGGTCGCCCTCGTCGAGCCCTCTGGCCACATCTGTTCCGTCAACGCGGCTGCGGCACGCGGCGCGGGAGCGCCGCTCGATGACCTCATCGGCGGCGACGTCGAAACGCTCATCACGCCGCGCGACCTGCCGGATTTCCGTCGTGCGCTGCTCGTGGTGGGCCGAGGTCACGAGGTTGCCGAACGCGAATTCGGGGTCGGCCCCGCGACGGGCGAGATGCGGTCCATTGCCTGGTCGTTGACGCTGCAGCCCCAATCCGGCCTCGTCCTCTGCATTGGCGTCGACGTCACTGCCACGCGCCACGAGTTCGAGGTGCTGCGGAGCCGGGCGATCACGGACCCGCTCACGGGGTTGCCCAACCGGGCGGGGCTTCTCGAGCAGCTGCACAGCTTGCGGGGCAGTGGGGCGTCCGTCGTGTTCTGCGACCTCAATGCTTTCAAGGCCGTCAACGACACGCTGGGTCACAGCGTTGGCGACGCGGTCCTCGTTCAGGTGGCCCGCCGCCTGCGCCGTACGGTGCGTGGTGAGGACTTCGTGGCGCGGCTCGGCGGTGACGAGTTCGTCATCGTGGTGCCGCCGGATCCCTCGGCCAACTTCGACATCCTCGGCCGGCGCCTGCTTCGCGCCATGGACCAGCCCATGATGCTGCCGGGTGGCTTGACGGTCACCGTCGGCATGTCGATCGGCGAGAGCGTCCTTGCCCCGGGCGAGGACGTCGAGCAGGTGCTCAACGCGGCCGACCACAACATGTACCGGATGAAATCCCGCCAACCGACGCGAGCGATGGCGGCTCAGCGCGGGTCCGACTGAGGCCAGCGGTGGCGTCGGGCACGCACCGGCCCACGCGTGAGGAGCACGGTAGGCTGCGCCCATATGGAGACCTGCCAACGGCCGTGGGGCACGTACGCCGTCATTCTTTCCTCGGGTGATCACCAGGTGAAGACCATCACCGTGGCCGCTGGGCGCCGCTTGAGCTACCAGACGCATGCGCGCCGTTCCGAGCATTGGTACGTCGTGTCGGGCAGCGGCCAGGTCACGCTGAGCGGAGTGGTGATCGCCGTCGAGGCCGGCAGCAGCGTCGACGTGCCGGTGGGCGCGCCGCACCGGATCGCCAATACCGGCGACGCGCCGCTGCAGTTCATCGAGGTGCAGCGCGGCGACTACTTCGGCGAGGACGACATCGTCCGACTCGACGACGACTTCGGCCGGACCGGCGAGTCCGGCTGACCGCTGGCCCGGGTGCCGGTTCGCGGCCTATCCTGGTCGGCATGTGCAGAAGCATCAAGACGCTCCGTGAGCCGTACACCGAGGACGTATCGTCGAGCGACATCGACGCTGCCGCGCTGCAGTACGTACGAAAAATCAGCGGTTTCCGCGCGCCCAGCCGCACGAACGCCCACGCGTTCGACGCTGCTGTGCAGGCCATCGCCGCGGCGACTGCGACCCTGCTGGAGGAATTGGAAGTGCGGGCCCCGGCGGTCGCTGCCGATCAGCGCGTCGCGCGCTGAAAGTCGGGCCACGCGATGGCCGGTTCGCCGGCGGTCTGCCGTACGAACTCACCCAGGATCCAGTGCTGGTACGCGAGCACTTCCGGGGGGCTCGCGAGGGTCAGCAAGTGCTGACCCGCCCGGCAGAATTCATCGGTCTCGTCGATGATGTCGACCAGGTGTGCGCAAAAAGCGCCGGTTGCTGCAGGGACGCGATAGACGATCTCGTCAATGACCGCGATGCCCTGCTCGGCGGCGGCATCCATTGCCGCGTTCGCACCCTCGGTGAACACGCCGAAGTTCGTGCGGACGTCGCTGACGAGCTGCACGAGACGGGCGGGCAAGTCCGGCCCGTCGCCGTCGGTGAGCTGCTGCGCGATCAGCGTCATCTCGCGCATCAGTTCTTCACCGTGCTCGGTTGACTGCTCGCGCAGCGGGATCGGCAGCCCGAGCAGGCGCACCTCGACGAGTTCCGGCGTATCCGTCATGCGGCACCCTTGATGTCGCGCGAGTCGGGCATGTTGCCTTCCTCATCGTCCGCACCGAAGCCATCGAGGAGAGCCACGATGTCGATGACGTTGTCACTGGGAGTTTGGCGACGACCGGCGCTGTCGCTGCGGACGATGACGCAGGACACGACTTTCGTATTGCCGTTCACAACGGCGGACCAGCTCGTGGCGAGGTCCTCGACGAGACGGATGCCGCGGCCGGTGGTCGCCGTCGTCTCGAACCGGCGTCGCTTCGGGAGCAGGACGCTGCCGTCCGTCACCGTGAGCACCAGGGAGTCCGCCGTCAGCTGCAGAGAGACGAGAAAGTCAGTGCGCGCGTGGATGACGGCGTTGGTGGCGAGTTCACTCATCAGTGCTTCGGCCGTCCACTCGTAATGCTCGGCGTCCCACGCGCGGAGAGTGACGCGGACAAAGCGGCGCGCCACGGACACGCTCGCGGCTGTCCCGGCGCATTGGAGTTCGGCCCTTCGCACGTGATCACCCTAGCGGGTGCACCGGGAGCTGTTGCAATCCCGAGACCTCCTCGCTGAGCAACCCGTGCAGGAATTTCGGCCATTCGGCGTCACCGGCACCGCCGCGACCCCGGCTCGGTGCCTCGACCGCCATGAGCAGGTACAGAAACATCCGGTACAGCGCAATTCGCTGCCGTGCTCCGGGCTCGAGCAACGGATTGGCCGCCACTTCGGTGTAGCCGGCCACGAACGGGTTGTCCGCCTCGTCCTCGATGCGCCGGAACAGCGCCGGTGACACGAAGTCGATGAGCGGGTCACCCGCCAGCCAGCGCTCGCCGTCGACCAGTCCGGACAGTCGCCCTTCGCGGTCGCCCGTCGCGAGAACGTTGCCGTCCCAGAGGTCGAAGTGCACGACGTGGGGCCGCGTGACCAGGGCGAGAGCAGTTGCGTGGCGGTCGAGGAGCCCTTCGATGTCGCGGGCCAACCCGCCGAGGGGCACTGCCCACGTCGCCGCATCCATCAGCAGGGCCTCGACGATGGCGCGGAACGCGTCGGGCCACGTGGCGCCATGAGGGCGGGCGCCGCTGTAGCCGAAGCTCCCGTAGGGGATCCGGTGCACCCGGGCGATGGCCGCACCCAACTCCCGTCGTACGAAGTCGTCGTTTGTCCCTGCCCGTTCTGAGAGCGGGTCACCGTCGAGGTGCGTCATGACGAGCCAGTCGCCGAACTCGTCGTCATGGCCCACGTGCAGGACTCGCGGGACAGGGACCCCGGGGGCGTGTTCGCACAGGAGGGTGAAGTATTCGGCCTCGGCGTCGACGAGGGAGGACTCGTACGTGAGGACGGGCACGTCCGTGGCGGGCGCGACCTTCACGACGACGTCGACGCCGGTGGACAGGCGACAGCGCCAGACGGCCGCGTAGCTGCCCCCCGCGAGGGGCTCGGCAGCGGTGCACGTCGCTTGCCCCGCGAGCGCCGGCGTGACGAGGCGGTAGATGACTGCCGCCGCGAGGTCGCGGACAGTCGGGCTGGGCATGGCCGTCCTTCAGTCGTCGGAGCGGTGTCGATCGACGTGGAGCATCGCACCCTGGACAAGGTGCCGGGGCTGACGTCAGCTAGGAGCCGCCGGCGTCGTCGAGCTGCGTCGCGGGGGGCGGGAAGTAGAAGTCGCCCTCGTCGGTGGAGATGACGTGCCCGCCGTCGTACGCGGCGCTGAGTGTGAGTGAGAGCAATGACTCCACGACGACGGTGGCGCCCGCCGCGTCGAGGGCCTCGGCGTCGTCGTGGGCGGCAAGGGCGATGCAGGAGCAGCCGGCGCCGGCGGCCGACAGGACTCCGCCCACCGAGTCCTCGATGACGAGGCACTGTGACGGGGGCAGTCGAAGTCGCTCGGCGGCCAG
>JAVEEB010000008.1 GCA_030840665.1 Frankiaceae bacterium
CGCGCCCACCCGACGCAGGAGCTGATTCCGCCACCACCGGCATAACGGTCGCCGCTGCCGCACCTCGCGCATCCCACTCTCGCCGGCACGATCTCGATGACCGGCGAATTCCAGGGCAGTCCCGAGCAAACCCCCGCGGCACGAGGTTGGACGATTTCGAAGCGAACGCCATGAGACTGCATCCGCTATAGCCGCTGTCACGGCCACGCGACTATGCCGCTGTCGCGGCGCAGCGCGACCATGCCGCTGCGGGCGCGGTCGAAACGGTCGAATCTGCCGATGACAGGGAGCTTGCAGATGTGACGGGACGCTTGAGCGAGTACGTCTAACGACCGCTCGTAGCCGCGGTCAGCACGATCTTTGCCGATGGGCGGGCCGCGTTACACGACGTGTTCGCGTCGACACTGGTCAGACCAGCAGATCGACCCATTCCGCTGCGCTGGCGTGCCACAGGTAAGCAGAGGTCCGCGATCAGGACGAGGAACCATGATCGGTGGCCGGTTCACCGCAGCCCCGTTGTAAATCGCACTGTCTGGCCCCTCATGCGCTCCATGATCTAGAGCACGATCTCGCCGCTGATCTGTGCCGGTCGCACCGAGGGGCGGGACGTTCGGCCAGTCGTCAATGCGTCCGTGCCGCAGCCATACTGACAAGTGACTCGGGCTTGCGCGGCGGAGTCGTACGGGGAGGGTTGGCTGTGGGACGACTCGGCTTTCGTGCTGCGGGCAGTTGTGCGTGCACCGTCGGCGGCGCGCTTGCTCTGTTTGCCAGCCTGGTGTCGTTGCTGAGTGGCTGCGCCTCCGCGCCGCTTCCTTCGCCCAACGACGAGGCGAAGCGTGGGCAGGCAGTTCGGGAATCGACGAGCAGTCCACCGCCGGCGGACCGAGCGAGCGTTCCCGTGCCATCGCTCACTGCGACAGCGACGAGCGGACCTCCTAAATCCACGACTCGCGCCAACGCACCGCTGTGGCAGCGACGTTACGGATGGGCCGACGGTGAGAACCCACTCTCCGGGGGTGCCACGTTCACCCTCGTCAAGGGCTTAACCCCTCGACAGGTGCTGCGCATCCTCGCTCCGCACCCAGCGACCGCGATCGAGACGCCCAACGCGGCAGCGCGTTGGGCAGCCCACCAACGCTATTCCGACAGCGGCCCGATACCGCTCGTGATCGAGACCGGGCGCCGCAACGGATGGACCATGGTGCTGGAAAACAACGGCTTCGAAGCAACCGCATCGGCTTCCGAATTGAGCCGGGCCGGGACGGCAGTGGTGATCTACAACAACGTCGACGCACTCAGCGAGTTTCAGTACGCCGTCCACGGAGAAGTCCTACGCGACTTCGAACCGCTCGTATACAGCAACTACGGCCCCGGTGCGCCGTTGCCGCAGGAACGTGGCATCGGTTTCGGAAAGGGACAAGGGCGCGGCTACCTCGCCAAGTCCATGCTGCTCGCAGAACGACTCACCGGTCTGCGCATCGAACCCTCAGACCTTTCACCGCAGCGCTACGACCTAGCGGTCGGCGTAATGATCTGAGCGTCAACGCCGGCCGCCGGAGCCAAGATCGATCGCACGCACACGCCGCTGTCAGAGCTGGCGTCCGACCATGCCGCTGTCGCGGCACAGCGCGACCATGCCGCTGTCGCGGCGCAGCGCGACCAAGTAGCCGCTGTCCGCGCGCGGGTCGCAGCCGTTTGGTCGGATGCGCCTGTGGCGGCTGATGGAACTTGAGCGGAGAGGGAGGCAGAGTTACCCAGGCCTGGTCAGCTCGGGCGCCGTCGTGCTTGCCGCACACCGCAGGCTGTCACCAAGCAGGCGGTGATCGGGAAGATGATTGAGCCAACCGTGAGCATCCCGGCCACGGTGAGCGCAACCAGCAGGCCGACGATCGTCCAAGCGATGGCACCGGGTCCCCGCTCAACGCCACGCGTCCAGAAGATGCCGAGCACCGCCAGGGTGATCGTCAACGGGACGCCGGCGATCGCGAGAACGATGGGGCCGTTGACCTGCAGCAGGGTGGCCGAGGTCGAAGGATGGTTGATGACGGCGCCGGACGAGGTCTGCTCGGACGCTGACGAGGTGTAGAACGGCGTCGTCGCGGCGAGAACGATGAGCCCGACACTGCTGACGCTGGCGGCTGAGAGCGCGACCAGTTCGGTTCGCCAGAATCGTCGCACGCCCCGAGAGGCGCTCATGACGGTGGCGGGCCGTCGGCCTGGAGCTTGCTGGCGGTGCGGAAATGCCGGTCGAGCTCGTTGGCGTAGTGCCGGCCCAGGTTGGGTCCGTGTTCGGCGACCCAGTCGGTGAACACGATCGTTCCGGTGGACGGCGCGTCGGAATCGGCCAGGCCACCGGCCATCGCCTGGTACTCGTCGCGGGTGAGCAACGTGTCGCGCAGCACCAGACTCAATGCGCGGGACAGACCGGTCAGCACGGGACCCGGGAGCGGCACCACAACGGTGTGACTGCCGACCGCGGCGCGCACGGCGTCGACTAGCTCTCGGAACGTCACACTCTGTGGCCCGACCGCGTCCATGACAACGGTGTCCGTGCGGCCGCCGAGCTCGACGCACAACCGGGCGAGATCTTGGACGTGGATACCACGGACCCGATAGCTACCGTGGCCGCCCACCGCGAAGACCGGTAGGTGGCGCAGCAGCCAGGCGACGTTGTTGATGAGCACGCCGTCGCCGCCGAACAGGATCGCCGGCCGGACGATCGCCTGCGAGACGCCGACCTGACCGAGGATCTGTTCGACCTGGGCCTTACCGCGGAAGTACGGATAGGGCGAATCGAGGGACGGGTGCGTGATCGACACGTGCACGATGCGCTGCACCCCGGCCGAGGCCGCCGCCTCGAGCAGCACCCGACTGTTCGCCACCGCCGCGTCGTGATCGATGTGGCCGTGCGCGAACCGCACCCAATATGTGTTGTAGAGGGTGTGTGCGCCGCGCATCGATCGGGTCAGCTCTCCGGGATCGTCGAAGTTCAGCGGCCGCACCTCGATCTCGGCTCCGGCCCGGGCCCGATCCGGGTGACCGGTCAAGGTCCGAACCCTGCGCCCGGCGGCCTGCAGTTCGCGGGCGATCGCGGCACCGGAATAGCTGAACGCCCCGGTGACCACGTCAAGGGTGTCCGGGTGCGTGGTCATGTCTGTTCTCCTGTCGGTTCGTCATGGCCGAGCCCGGCGCCGGTGATCGGGTCGAGCAGTCCTGCGATCAGGCGCGCCCGGTCGAACAAGGCGAGAGCCGCCGCCCGATCCCCGTCCAAGCTGGCCAGCAGCTCCAAGCCGAGAAAGCCGGCCACCACGCCATGCGCGAGTTCTTTGGCGGGCAGCAGCATCGCGACCGGCGACCCGGTCACGGCCGTGCGCACCGCCGACTCCGCGAACTCGCGCCACGGCGCCAGCCGGGTGGCGACCTGCTCCCCGAGCCCGGGCGTGGACTGCGC
>JAVEEB010000012.1 GCA_030840665.1 Frankiaceae bacterium
GCGGTGCACGCTGACCGGCCTTTTCGTTGTGGTGGCTGGCCGCGGCCTGTCGAGCGATGGCCTGTCGAGCGATGGCCTGTCGAGCGACGGGCGGTCCAGTGACGGGCGGTCCAGTGACGGGATGGCACCGAGGGGCCGGTCGAGATTCGGGAGGGACAGAACGGCGTTCGGCTGTGCGGCCGGCGGGGCCGCGGCCAGGGCCACGCCACCGAAGATCGGGCCCGCCGCGAGCGAGATGCCCAACGCCAACTCGACGGTGCGGCGGAGGGCGCGCGGGGCGATGAGCCGCAACACCCAGCGGGACAGCGCGCCGATCAGGCCCGGCATCGCCGAGGCCGCCGCGAGGAACGCGATGACGGTCAGCCACGCCACTGCGGCCCAGCCGAGCAGCCACGTCGCCGTGAGGAGGGCCGCATCGACCGGCGTCGCCTGCAGCCAGGACGAGAGGTGCGTCAGGGACGGGAGCCGGCCAGTCGGCCGCGTGAGCACGAGCGCCGCGATGCCGAGCACGCCCAGGCCGCAGCTGCTGGCTGCTGGCTTGACGGAAGTTTGGCTCATTTGGGCTGCAATCCATTCATTTGCTTATGTTTGCGTGTAACGAGGTTCTAATGCCTACGTCTACGTCTGTCAACCTTCGACTGTCACTTGACGGAAAACCAACGACCGCACAGGCTGCGAGACCTGTCGAAGGGAAGGGGTTCCGCCGTGCGCTGGGACGCGTTGTTCGCCGATCTCGAAGCTCAGTGGGAAGCGGCGGAGGCCGCGGAGCTGTCCGCCGAGGTCGCTGATAGGTCCCGGCGGGAGGCGGCGCGGCTGCGGCTCGTCGACCGGCTCGCGGCGAACGTCGGCGTCGCGGCAACGACCCGCCTCGTCAACGGCGACGTCGTCGTCGGTGAGATCACGTCGTACGGGCCGGATTGGGCCCTCGTCCTCGACGAGACGGCGCGGTCGGTGCTTCTCCCCGCGGCGTCGATCCTGTGGGTGACCGGCCTCGGCCGGATGTCGGCCGACCCGTCCCGGCCGGCGAACGTCGAGTCCAAGCTCGATCTCCGGTTCGCGCTCCGCCGGCTCGTCCGGGACCGGGGCGACGTATTGATCAGCTTCATCGACGGCACCCGGGTGACGGGGTCGCTGGTGCGCGTCGGCGCCGACTTCGTAGAGGTGTCCGAGTCAGGGTCACGGACGGATGTCGTACGAAGGACTGTCCGCACCGTCCCGTTGACCGCGCTCGCCTTCCTGCGCCCGGCCTGACTCCGCGGCAGGAACCTGTGGACAGAGTTGATGGAAATCGTCCACTTCTGGCACCATCCACCCGGTGACAACTCTGGGGGTCGAGCGGGGCAACGCTGTTGATCTACACGGCATCGCGGATTCGCCGCAGGCGGTCCGCGGGCAGAAGCCGAAATGGACGCAATTCCGGTTCGTCGCCGGGGTCCTGCTCGTCGTCGGCTCCGTGCTGATCGGCGCGAAGATCATTGCCGGTGCTGATCAGTCGTCCGTCGCGCTCGTGGCCAATCGCCCCCTCGCCGTCGGCATGACGGTGACCAACGCCGATGTCACGCGGGTGCGGGTCAGGCTGTACGACAACCCGAGGCTCTACCTGACCGGCGCGATCCCGCCCGGCTACGTCGTCCTGCGCCCGATCGGCCAGGGCGAATTCGTGCCGCAGGCTGCAGTCGGCGCCCCCGCCAACCTCGTCGCTACCGGTGCAGAACCGCGCCGATGGGTGACCGTGCCCGTGGCCGGCGGCCACTACCCGCCCGGCATCAGCAGTGGTGACACGGTCGACGTCTACACCACGACGAAAGCGGCGGGTGTGCAAGGCGGCACGTCCCTGTTGATCGCGTCGGTGCTCGTCGACCGCGGTCTCGGCTCGTCGTCCGGCGGTCTCGGCGGCGGGTCGTCGGGAGCCAGCGTCGTCCTGATCATTCCGGAGTCGCGCGTCGTGGACATCATCACCGCCTTGCAGTGGGACAGCCTCGACCTGGTGCTCATCGCGAAGGCGCAGGCGCGCTAGGTGGCCATCCCGGTCCTCACGGCTATCGGTGACCCCAGCGTGGAGGGCGGCCTTGTCGCTGCGTTCGATCGCCCCGTCCACGGCATCACCGTCGTGCGTCGCTGCGTCGACGTCGCTGATCTCGTCGCGGCCGCGACCATGGGCACCGCCCGCTGCGCGATCGTCTCGTCCGACCTGCGCCGCCTCGATCGGGACGTCCTCGCGCGCTTGACGGCGGCAGGCGTCGTGGTCGTCGCGCTCGTGCCGGCCGGGGACGAAGGCGCCGAGCGATGGGTGCGCCAGATCGGCGCCGAACACGTGCTGCCCGCCACGGCAACCCCCGCGGAGGTCGCCCAGGCGATCGTCGCGGCCTGTGCCGGCAATGACGGCGAGTCCGCCAGCCTCGACTATGCCGACCCGCTATCGGCCCTCCCCCAGGGTGGCGCCCCCTCGGGCGGCGCGGACAGCTTCGACGCCTCCCCGGCCACGGGTCGGGTTGTCGCCGTCTGGGGGCCAACCGGCGCGCCCGGCCGAACCACGCTCGCCATCACCTTGGCCGATGAGCTCGCGAGACTCGATGTCACGACGATGCTCGTCGACGCCGACGTGTACGGCGGCGCCATCGCCCAAGCGCTCGGCATGCTCGAGGAGTCGCCGGGGATCG
>JAVEEB010000047.1 GCA_030840665.1 Frankiaceae bacterium
CCAACCTCCCCGGCCACTACCGCTACCAGGAACGGCTGTTCACGCATTTCGTGCAGGACGGCTTTCCGAGCGCGCAGCGGGGATTCTTCCTCGCCGGCGACGACATCTCGTGGACGGCCGGCTGGGCAGAGGGTGCCGTCCAGACCGCCATCAACGCCGTCTGGGGGGTGCTGCATCACCTGGGCGGCGCCGCCCATCCGACCAACCCCGGCCCGGGGGACCGCTTCGACGAACTCGCGCCCCTGCGCCTCGGCGACCTCGGCTGACTGAGCCGGCGACGTTCACCGCGCAAGTGCCCGTCATGTGGGTCCCTAGAGCAGCCGCTCCAGCAGGTGATCCCGGCGACGTTCGAGCACGTCCATCGGCGCGGCGGCGGACGGTGGCCCGGGCACTGCGCGACGCAGCAGAGCATGAACCGTGGCGTGTGGCGCGCTGCTGCGGGCCGCGACCTGCGCGACGAGCCGGTTGATCTCACGGCGCATGGAGGCGATGCCTTCCCAGCTGTTGAGCTCGCTCGCGCTCATCGGCTCGTCCACGTCGACGGCCCGCGCGGAAGCCTGCTTGCGGTGCGATTCGTCGCGGCGGGCGAGGAGAGCCGCGGTCTGCTCGGGCGACAAGAGCCCTGGCAGGCCAAGGAATTCGGCGTCCTCCTCCGCG
The DNA here is from genome assembly GCA_030840665.1 of Frankiaceae bacterium. GTDB lineage: Bacteria > Actinomycetota > Actinomycetes > JAVEEB01 > JAVEEB01 > JAVEEB01. The sequence goes on from JAVEEB010000047.1 coordinate 658, forward strand.
AGGCCGTCGGCGTTCGCGACCACGGCGCGCCCGCCGTGCAACACGTGCGCGAAAGACGCTTCCGACTCGAGCGCCTCGAAGTCGTTGAGGCCGAGCTCGTTCTCGTCGCGGGGCTCGATGTCGAGGGCCTCGTCGTCGGTCGCGCTCGGCGGCGGCATCACGTGGTTGCGCTCGAGCTCCATCTCGGCGGCCAAGGCGAGGAGGGGCCGGACCGCGGGGAGAAAGACGGTGGCGGACTCGTGCCGGCCGCGGGCACGCACCACACGGCCGACGGCTTGAGCGAAGAACAAGGGCGTCCGGTACGACGTCATCCACGCCAGGCACGCCGCCCGCGGTACGTCGACGCCCTCGGAAATCATGCGCACACACACGGCGAACCGCTGCGTCGAGTGCGTGAAGACCGTCAGCTTCTCGGACGCCTTGGGGTCGTCGGACAGGATGAGCGCAGGGGTCTCGCCCGTGACCTGCTCGACGATCGCGGCGTACGCGCGGGCGTCCTCCTGATCGCTGGCCAGCACGATACCGGCCGCGTCGGGCATCCCGTTGGCCCGCAGGTCCTTGATGCGCTCGTCCATCGCCGCGATGACGTGCGGCACCCAGCGGCCCTTCGGGTTGAGTGCGGTCTTCCAGGCCTGGGACTCGCTCTTCTTCGTGGCCGCCTCCGAAAGGGAGGCCGCAACGACCTCGCCGGCGCTGTTGCGCCAACGCGAAACCCCTGTGTACGCAGCAAAAACGACGGGCCGGACGACGCCGTCGGCCAGCGCCTCGCGGTAGCCGTACGTGAAGTCGGCCTCCGATCGCAGGCCCTCCACGTCGTCGGCGTACCGGACGAAGGGGATGCGCTCGTCGGCGCGGGTGCGGAACGGCGTCCCCGTCAACGACAGGCGACGCAGCGCCGGCGCGAACGCCTCCTCGGTCGCCTCGCCCCAGCTGAGGCCGTCGCCGGCGTGGTGGATCTCGTCGAGGATCACCAGCGACCGCTTGTTGTCGGCGCGTGCGCGATGCAACATGGGCGCGGCCGCCACCTGGGCGTAGGTCGTCACGTAGCCGCGCATGTCCGCGCGCACCGGCCCGACGCCGTTGGACAGTGTGGGGTCGAGGTCGATCCCGAAGCGCGCGGCGGCCCTGGCCCACTGCGTGCGCAGGTGGTCGGTGGGCGCGACGACGATGATGCGGTCGACAACCCGCCGTTCGAGGAGCCGTGTCGCCAGCGCCAGGGCGAACGTGGTCTTTCCCGCGCCGGGGGTCGCCGTGACGAGGAAGTCGTTGCCGTTCTTCTCGTCGTACGACGTCAGGGCACGAACCTGCCACGGACGCAGGCGCACCGAGTCGGTCGGAGCGGTGGACGATGCCGCCGTCACCTGGCCGCCCACAGGCCACGCCGTCGAGGGAGGCAGCGGGGCATGGCGGGAACTCCTCGGGTCGAGCGGGGACGTTCCACTCTGCCATCCCGATCCGACGGCGGAGGCAGGACGGGCCGGTTCGCCCGCATCGGGTCGGCGTGTTTACTGCAAGGCGTGTCCCCTCCGCCCGGCGTGTCGCACTCGGACCGCTTGCGGCTCGCCATCGCGGCGGCCATCGGGTTCCTGCTGCTCGGCCTCGGGGCGGCCATCGTCGGCCCGGCGTTGCCGGCGCTGCGCTCGCAGTACGCGATCAGCGACACGGCCTCGTCGTTCCTGGTCAGCGCCTTCTGGGCCGGTTCGGTGGTCGGCGTGATCGCGGGTGGGTACCTCCTGCCGCGGCTGGCGCCCCGCTACCTGCTGTCGGGCGGTTTTGCGCTGATGGCCGTGGGTGCGGTTGCGGTCGCCGGGGCGCCCTCGGCGCTGCTCGCCGGCGCCGGGCTGTGCCTGTACGGCCTCGGGTTCGGCCTCCTCGACATCGGGATCAACCTGACCGTGGCCCGCGCCTACGCGGGCGGCAGCGGGGCGGTGCTCATCGCGGTCAACGGCTCGTACGGGATCGGTGCGATCGTCGGGCCGCTCATCGTGGCGCGCTCCCCGGGCGACGCGGGCGCGCCGTTCCTGATCTTCGCGGCGGGCGCCGCCGTGCTGGTGCTCCTGACGTTGAGCGTCCGGGCCGGCGCCATCGCGACGGCCGCGCGGGTGCCGACGGACCGGCGCATCCTGTGGGTGCTCGTCGGGTTCGGGCTGCTGCTCATCGCGTACATCGCGACGGAGACCGGCGCGTCGGCCTGGGAGACCACGCACCTGCTGGGGACCACCGCGATGACGGATGCCGCGGCCGCCCGCGCCAACTCCCTGTTCTGGGTCGGCATGACGCTCGGCCGCTTCCTCGGTGCCCCGCTGGCGCTGCGGTTTGCCCCCGCGACCTTGGTGTTCGGTTCGCTGACGGCCGCCGGGCTCTCCTTCGTCCTGGCAACGTGGTCGGGGGCGGCCGTAGTGGCGTCCGGCCTCGTCGGCTGGTTCCTCGCCCCCATCTTCCCGACGGTCATCGCGTGGATGGCCCGGGCGGTCCCGAGCGGGCAGGGGTCGACGGCGGTCTTCGCGTTCGCCTTGGCCGGCCCTGTCGTCGTGTCGCCATTGCTCGGCGCCAGTGCCGACCGGCTCGGCGCGGGCAGCATCCCGATCGCCCTGGCGGTCCTCACCGTGGTCACGCTGGGCACCGCGGTGTCACTCACGCGCCGGCTGCGCGTGGCGCCGGGCGGCGACGCCCCCCGGGCCGCGATCGCGACGCTTCCCTAGCCGTCGCGGGCTTGTGGTGTTCCGTTGGGCGCCTTTGAGCGCTAGCGTTTTCATCGGTTCGTGCCTGTTAGTTTGCTGACCGCCTTCGAGGAGGCACCAGTGAGCACTCCGGTCGACGACAACCCGCAGTACGAGGTCCACGCGCAATCCCGGCACGCGGCCGGCGTCTACGAGCAGATTGAGGACTCGGACGAGTTCCGCGAGTTGCGGCACCGCTTCCGTTCCTTCGTTTTCCCGATGACGGCCGCCTTTCTCATCTGGTACCTGCTCTACGTGATCCTGTCCGCGTGGGCCCGCGGGTTCATGGCGCACAAGCTGGCGGGAAACATCAACGTCGGCTTCGTTTTCGGCCTCTTGCAGTTCGTCTCCACCTTCCTCATCGCGTGGCTGTATTCGAGGTACGCCAACAGCCGCCTCGACCCGTTGTCCGCCGAGATTCGCCACCGCGTCGAGGGGAGTCTGTGATGCCCACCTTTCTGGCCGCCGCCAGCACCGTCACCAGCGGGCAGAAGACGCTGACCATCGCCCTGTTTCTCGTCTTCGTCGCGGTGACGCTCTACATCACCGTGTACGCCGGGCGCAAGAACCGGGACGCGACCGACTTCTACGCGGGCGGTCGCAACTTCTCCGCCATGCAGAACGGGATCGCGATCGGCGGCGACTACATGTCGGCGGCGTCCTTCCTGGGCATTGCCGGGATCATCGCGCTGAACGGCTACGACGGTTACCTCTACTCCATCGGGTTTCTCGTCGCATGGCTCGTCGCCCTGTTGCTGACGGCGGAGCTCATGCGCAACTCGGGCCGCTTCACGATGGCTGACGTGCTCGCGTTCCGCATGCGTCAGCGACCCGTGCGCGTCGCGTCCGGGGTGTCGACGATCGTGGTCTCGATCTTCTATCTGCTGGCCCAGATGGTCGGGGCCGGCGCCCTCGTCGCGCTGTTGCTCGGCGCCAACTCGCTGACGGCCAAGAACCTGACGATCCTGATCGTCGGGATCATCATGATCTTCTACGTCATCGTCGGCGGGATGCGCGGCACGACGTGGGTGCAGATCGTGAAGGCCGTGATGCTGATCAGCGGGGCGGCGCTGCTCACGATCTTCATCGCCTTCAAGTTCGGCTTCAGCGTCTCGCACCTGCTGGGCGCCGCGGCCGACAAGAGCGGCAAGGGTGACGCATTCCTCAACCCTGGCCAGGCTTTCGCCAAGTCCTCGGCCGGCCTGACGGGCAAGCTCGACCTCATCAGCCTGGGGGTTGCGCTCGTGCTCGGCACCGCCGGACTGCCGCACATCCTCATCCGCTTCTACACGGTCCCGACGGCACGTGATGCGCGCAGATCGGTCATCTGGGGCATCGGCATCATCGGCGCCTTCTACCTGATGACGCTGGCGCTCGGCTTCGGTGCGGCGGCGCTGGTCGGCAGCGCGGACATCAAGGCGCAGAACGCCGCGGGCAACACGGCCGCCCCCCAGCTGGCGAAGAAACTCGGTGACGACATCTTCGGCACGACGGGCGGCACCATCCTGCTGGCGGTGATCGCGGCTGTCGCCTTCGCGACCATCCTCGCCGTCGTCGCGGGGCTGACCTTGGCGTCGTCGTCGTCGTTCGCGCACGACATCTACGCGAGCTCGCCGCGGCGCAAGGACTCATCCGAGGGCCAGGAGGTCAAGGTGGCCCGGGTCTCGGCCGTCGTCATCGGCATCGTGGCGATCCTGCTCGCGATGAAGGCCCAGACATTGAACGTGGCCTTCCTCGTGGCGCTCGCCTTCGCGGTGGCGGCCTCGGCGAACCTGCCGGTGATCCTGTACAGCCTCTTCTGGAAACGCTTCAACACGACGGGCGCGCTGTTCGCGATCTACGGCGGGCTGATCGCCGCCGTCGGTCTCGTCTTCTTCTCCCCGGTCGTGTCCGGCAAGGTGACGAAGGGCGTCAACGGTGCGCCCGATACGTCGGGGTCGCTGTTCGGCCTCGGCACCGACTTCCACTGGTTCCCGCTGGACAACCCCGGGCTGGTCTCGATCCCGATCGGATTCCTGTGCGGGTGGATCGGGACATTGCTCAGCAAGGAGCGGGACCCGGCGAAGTACGCCGAGCTCGAGGTGCGGTCCCTGACGGGCGTCGGAATGGAGCGCGCCACGGCCGGCCGCTGACCCGGCCGCCCCGGTGGCTGGGCGGCTCTCCCCTGAAGCGGAAGTGGTCACCGGTGGCCACTTCCGCTTCAGGCGTACCGCCTGGGGGACCCATGTCGAGCAAGCCGCGGCTGTCCCGCCGGATCGACTAAATTTGTCCCAGATCTCGGCAAAACGGCCGATCGGTGAGACAGTCTCTCGAGCAAGTTGTCTAGACCACTTCCCGTAAGGAGCCGTCCCCCGTGACCGCGACCCCCCACGAAGCCAACCTTGATGCGCTGCTGCACGAGCGGCGCCATTTCGCCCCGCCCGCGGAGCTTGCGGCGGCCGCGAACGCGACGGCGGCGTTGTATGACGAGGCGGACGCGGACCGGTTGGGCTTCTGGGCGCGGCAGGCGACGGAACGTCTGACGTGGGCGAAGCCGTTCGACGAGGTCCTGGATTGGTCGGGCGCCCCGGTTGCGAAGTGGTTTCTCGGCGGTGAGCTGAACGCGGCGGTCAACGCCGTCGATCGGCATGTGGACGCGGGGCGTGGCGAGAGGGTCGCGTTCTATTGGGAGGGTGAGCCGGCCGGTGACGCGCGCGTCATCACGTACGCCGACCTGCAGCGCGACGTGTGTCAGGCGGCGAACGCGCTGACCGAGCTGGGCATCGCGAAGGGCGACCGGGTCGCGATCTACATGCCGATGATTCCCGAGACGATCGTGGCGATGCTGGCGTGCGCGCGGATCGGGGCGCCGCACACGGTGGTGTTCGGCGGGTTCTCGGCGGACGCGCTGTCGGGGCGGATCAACGACTGCGACTGCAAGGCGGTCATCACGGCCGACGGTGGTTACCGGCGCGGGTCCGCGTCGGCCCTCAAGCCGGCCGTCGACGAGGCGCTGGAACGGTGTCCCGGGGTCGAGAAGGTGCTCGTCGTACGACGGACAGGTCAGGACGTGGCGTGGAACGACGAGCGCGACGTGTGGTGGCACGACATCGTGGACCGTCAGCCGACGACGCACGTCGCCGAGGCGCACGATTCCGAGCACCCGCTGTACATCATGTACACGTCGGGCACGACGGCGCACCCGAAGGGCATCCTGCACACGACGGGTGGCTACCTCACGCACGTCGCGTACACGCACTGGGCGGTGTTCGACATCAAGCCGGACACGGATATCTACTGGTGCGCCGCGGACATCGGCTGGGTCACCGGGCACAGTTACATCGTGTACGGCCCGCTGATCAACGGCGCCACGAGCGTGCTGTACGAAGGGACGCCGACGGAGACGCGGTGGTGGGAAATCATCGAGAAGTACAAGGTCACCATCTTGTACACGGCGCCGACGACGATCCGCACGTTCATGAAGTGGGGCCGGCAGCATCCGGCGAAGTTCGATCTGACGTCGCTGCGCCTTCTGGGTTCTGTCGGTGAGCCGATCAACCCAGAAGCGTGGATCTGGTACCGGGAAAACATCGGCGGCTCCCGCTGCCCCGTGGTCGACACATGGTGGCAGACGGAGACCGGCGGCCTCATGATCTCGCCGTTGCCGGGGGTGACTGCCTCCAAGCCAGGGGCCGCAATGCGAGCCCTGCCTGGAATTTCGGCGGCGATCGTCGACAACGACGGGGTGGAGGTCGGCGTCGGCGGCGGCGGTTACCTGGTCATCAAGGAGCCATGGCCCGGGATGCTCCGCGGCATCTGGGGCGACCCGGAGCGCTTCAATGACACATACTGGACGCGCTTCCCGGGGCTGTACTTCGCCGGCGACGGCGCGAAGACCGACGAGGACGGTGACATGTGGCTCCTCGGCCGCGTCGATGATGTGATGAACGTGTCGGGCCACCGGATCTCCACGACGGAAGTCGAGCACGCGCTGGTCTCGCACCCGAAGG
>JAVEEB010000112.1 GCA_030840665.1 Frankiaceae bacterium
GTCATTCTCGCGTCTGTCACACACCAAGGACTCCGAACCGGTCCCCAGGTTGGCAACCGACCCGCCTGAATATCTCGCCAGGCCCCACCACACTTGAGTCTTCGCGCCAGAGTGGACGTTCGTCGCCGGCCCGCTCAGCGACGGCCGTGTGTCAGGCGGGCAGTGGGACGACGTAGTCATGCCAGCTGTGGCCACCGTCCGTCGTCGAGGCGATGACCAATTGCACGTACTGACCGTGTCGGCGGGTGTGCGCCCACACGACCCGGTTGGCGTCAATGACGGACAGCGCGGGGGCGTCGTACAGGCCGATCACGCGCGGCGGCGACCCGACCCACGTGCGCCCGAGGTCGTCGGAGCGAAGTAGTGCCGATCCCACCACATCGTCAGGAACGAACGTCGCCCACACTCGTCCGCCAACGAGCACGGCGTCCGACAGCCGCGCCGGGAGGGTGCGCGTCGCATTGATCCACGTGTGGCCGCCGTCGCGAGACACGTGCAGCGTGAGGTTCGTGGTGCGGAACGGAGTCGCGGCGGAGTACATCGCGCACTGCACTTGAACTTCGACCTCGGATATTGCCGTCACCCGCGCAGGTCCGACGAGATCACCGTCCCCACAAGGCCCGCGCAGACGTTGCCACGTACGGCCACCGTTGTGCGTGACAGCGAGTACTCCCGGGCCGTGGCCGTCAATCGCGTCGGCACCCAGGGCGTACGCGACACCGTCCGTCGCCGTGATGTCGAAGGCCCAGCTGACCCCCGGAATTTGCAGCCACGTGAGCCGACCACCGATCCGACCCGACAGAAGCGCCGAATGGCAGTCGAGTGCGGTGCAGCGATCACCGGTTGCCCACAGCTGCGAGCCGTCCATTGCCAGCCGTGAGACGTTGTCCATGTCTGCCGGTCCCCGCTGTGCGGACCAGTGGTGACCCGCGTCAAGCGTGATCGTCGGCGCCGCACCGCTGCGGAATCCGACCTCCTCGGACAGCCACACCGGGGCCGGCGAACCGCCGGCGTTCGTTGGCCGCGCCGCGTAGGTCCAGGTGCGACCACCGTCCGTCGTGTCGATCTCGTAGTCGCCCGACACGCTGCCGTCCGGTGACAAATGGTCGACAATGGCACTCCCGCGACCTGACGGGAGGATGCTCAACGACCACATGCTCACCGTGCCGTCCCAGTCTCCCGGGCCCCTCGATGCCTGCACTGACGGGCTCGGCGGCGTATCGCCCGGAACGCTCGCGACGGGCGACGGGGTGCCCCAGTCGCCGGCCCCGCCGACCTGGGCTGCGGGCGGCACTGGCAGAGCGGTCGCGGGCACGGACGTCATCGCGGGGGTTGACCCGCTAGGGCTTTCGCCCGTCGTCGTGCCGACGGCCGTGGGCGCAACACGCGATGGCGTGCAAGCGCACATGAGCAACAGAGCCGCGGCACTGAGCCGCCGCCGCATCATGCGCACACCGCGATATTGCGCGGGATCACGGCGTCGTCGCGCCGGAAGTCCGGACGTGTGCCGGGTCGGCACGAGCAACTCCCGCGTACGGGCGGCCCGAAGCGACTCACGATCCATTCAACGTCGCTGGCAACTGTCTGGTTGCATCCAAAGACTGTGATGATGTCGCGATGACACCACCGACGGACCGCCAGCTCGCGCACTGGGCGGCGATCGCCGCCGTCTACACGGCGGTCGCACTGCTCCTGTATGTAGCGGGGGGTCTCGTGCGGCCGGAGTCAGCGCACGGCGACGAACTCGGCGCCGTAGCGTTGGTGCTCTGGTTGCTGATCCCGATGCACGACGGCCTGCGTCGCCTGCTGAACTTGAGCAGGCGGATTGGCCCGTCCGAGGGTTGCGCGGGCTGGATGTGGGATGCGATGTGCGGTCGCACCGTTCGCCGCGTCCATGGCCTCGCCTGGCTCGCCGGCGCGACAGTCGTCGTCGACGGGTTCGCAGTGGGCCTCGGCGTCCTCACCCGGTCGAACCTGCATCAGTGCGAGTGTGCCCTGTCCGCCGGAGTGCTGTGGACGATCGCGGCAGGTACGGCGCTTCTCGTTCGGCGGCACGGTTGGCAGCGGATCGATGCGCCACTCCCCACACAGGCTGCCCCATGACCGGCAGTCACGCGAAGGTGCGGCCGGTGATCCTTTCGTACGCCTCGATATATCTCCCGCGTGTCCGCTCCACGAGCCAGTCGGGCAGGGGCGGCGGCGGGGAGTGCCGGTCCCAGCCGGAGTCCTTGGCCAGCCAGTCGCGAATGCCTTGCTTGTCGTACGACAACTGTTCCTGCCCGGGGTGCCACGCATCCGCCGGCCAGAAGCGGGAGGAGTCCGGGGTGAGCACTTCGTCGCCGAGGACCAGTGCGCCGCTCCCGTCGTGCCCGAACTCGAACTTCGTGTCGGCGATGATCACCCCGCGCTGCTCGGCGATCCCCGCCGCCGTCCGGTAGACCTCGAGAGTCAGTCGCTCCAGCTCCCCGGTGAGCGCGGCCCCGTGCTGCGCGGCGACGGTGGCGATGGAGACGTTCTCGTCGTGTTCCCCCATATCCGCCTTCGTGGCCGGCGTGAAGATGGCCTCCGGCAATCGGTCTCCGTTGCGCAGCCCGGCTGGCAAGGTGTGCCCGCAGATCGCGCCGGTTGCGACGTAGTCGCCGTACCCGCTGCCGGTCAGGTAGCCGCGGGCGACGCACTCCACCGGGACCATCGCGAGCTTGTGGCAGAGCATCGAGCGGCCCCGCAGCGCGTCGGTAAAGGGCTGCAGATCCGCCGGGTAGTCGTCGACATCGGCACTGATCACATGGTTGGGCACGACGCCGGCCAGCTGGTCGAACCACCACAGCGACAGGGCGGTGAGAATGGCGCCCTTGTCGGGGATCGCCGTTTCGAGAATGAAGTCGTACGCCGAGATGCGGTCGCTGGCGACGACCAGCACGCGCTCGTCGTCCACGCGGTAGAGGTCGCGCACCTTGCCCGAGTGCAGGTGGCGATCGGCGAGGCCGGCCAGGGACTCTGCGGGCACTGCGGACCTCCGGTTCGTAGGAACCGCACCGACCCTACCGGTCGCGGTGCGGGCGGTGGCCGACTCGTCGCCAGAGTTCCCCTGCCGCGCTCGCAAGTCCGGCAGGATGGCGGCCATGACGAATCGGGCGAAGTACCTCGGCGGCGCGGCCGCGATCCTGGCGGCGATCCTGCTGGCGTTCGTGGTGGCCAAGCTCACGCATTCTTCTTCGCCACGGCCGGCCGCAAGCGCGTCGACGTCGGACATCCCGTCGGACACTCCGTCCGAGTCGCCCTCGGAGTCGCCGTCCGAATCGCTGACCCCGTCCGCGAGCCCATCCTTGACGCCGACCGTCTCGGCCACGCCGACGGTCTCCACGTCGCCCACGGTGTCAGCCTCGTCGTCGGCCACTGCGTCCGCGGCGCGGCTCACCGTCGGCCAGTTGGTGAAGCTGCTGCCCGCCTGTAAGAACGTTACGTGCAAGGTCGAGAGCACGATCGCCAGTGACCAGTCGGGCACGCCGCTGCGCTTCGTCCTGGTGCAGCTGCCGGCGGCGACGAAGACCGCTGGGGAGTTCGACTACCTGGCAACGCTTTTCGACACCACCAAAGACC
>JAVEEB010000173.1 GCA_030840665.1 Frankiaceae bacterium
GCTTCGGGCGTGTCGACCGTCGCTCCCGTCGCGGACGCGGCCTCACCGACGGCCTCCGTTCGAGCAACGGTCGACGGGGACGCGGCGGCGCCACCGGACGACGCCGCGAACCCGATGGTGACCAGGGTGCCGACCCCCGACCACAGGCCCGCCGCCAGGAAGCACGTGGCCCACAGCGCCAGGGCCGGACCAATCTTGCTGCGCGCCATGAATACGACGCCGGCGATCGCTCCCACGATCTGGCCCACCACCGGCACCGCGGCCGCCACGAGGTACCACTGCCACGCGATGCGATCGGTGAGGTTGACGGAGTGCGGCTCGACGGGCTGTGACGTGACCATGTGCTCCCAGTGAAGGTCTTAAAGCGTTACGCCGAGCCGATTGGCCGACACCGTCCTCTTCGGCGGATGCCCCGGCGAGGTTGAGGGCTTCACGGCTGCCGCGTAATGACTAAGACGGTTGCCGGCCACGCCCGGACCGCGAGGAGCGCCGGCGCTGCTCGCGAACTGCACAAGCACCGCAACGGCGACGCCGGACCCAAGGCCGACGGTGCGGTCAAGAAGTGACCGCCGCGTTCTACAACGACCCGTTCGGGATCGTCCATCTCAAGGGGATCGTGGTCGGTGGCACCACGCGAGCGGCAGGCTCGTTGTCCTCAGTGGCCGAGCTGGTGTGCTCGAACCTGGCGCTGACGACGGTCGAGCGTTTGCGGAACCTCTGGGAGCGCTGGTCGTTGTCGCAGATCATGTGCCGCCCAGCTCTCGCGTCGCTTTTGCTCTGGATCGCACTCACGGCGGTCGCCGCTCCCGCGTCCGCCGCAGTTGTCACCGCCGACAGGCTGGTGCAGAGCGGCAACGGCAAGGGCGCCGACACCACGCAGGGGACGATGCTCGCGGTGACCGCCGGCGCCGGCGAGCCGAATGCCATCGACGTCTCCGTCGACGGCGCCGGCTTCTTGATCACCGACACCGCGACGCCGCCGACCGCCGGCCGAGGCTGCGTCACGGTGTCGACCACCAGCGTGCGCTGCGCTCGACAGGGACGTCCCGGAGCGCCCGACGCCGTCGCCATCGATACCGGCGACCTCGACGACATCGTCACCACGACGGTCGCAGCAACGATCGACCTCGGGCCAGGAGACGATCGCGCGACACTCCTCGTCGGAGGAACGGCAAACGGTCAAGACGGTGACGACATGCTGATCGGCAGCCAGCGCACGGACACACTCGACGGCGGCCCGGGAGCCGACGAACTGCATGCCGGTGCAGGCGACGACTACCTCAAAGGCGGCGACACCGACGCCATCGATCTCCTCGACGGCGGACCAGGCATCGACACGGTGTTCAACATCAACAACTACCGGCCGCTGAGAGCCGACCTTCAGACAGGCATCTTCGCCGACGACATCGTGGCGAATGTCGAGAACGCCCATGGCGCCCTGAGAGACGACGTGCTTCTCGGCTCAGCGGCCCCCAACGTGCTCGTTGGTGAAGGCTCGCGTCACGGTGACCGCCTCGAGGGCCGTGGCGGCGACGACGTGCTCGACAACGACGAACCGGGACCGCCGACTGCGCATCTGCGTCACGACATCATGATCGGCGGCACCGGCGAGGACGAGATCACCGCGACACGCGGCGCCAGGATCGATGCCGGGCCAGGCGACGACGTAATTGGCGGAGCACCGCCCTACTTCGATCCAGATCAACCGGACGGCACGCGCGACGTGCGCCTCGACTGCGGGCCCGGACGCGACACCGTCATCAACGTCGACCTGACCATGCCGCGTAACTGCGAGATCGCCGCGATCGTGGATGTCGCCTCCGTCCAGCGCCCCACGATTGACCGCATGACGCTGCGCGTCGGACTGCGACCGACCGGAAGGACGTGCCACGTCGGCCTGCGCGCGCTCATCCGCGGCGGTCCGGTGTCGCGCTGGACCCAGGCAAAGTTGCTCCACAAGGCGGCCACGACGGTGCGCACCGTCCACCTGACCCGTCTCGCCCCACGGTCGTCCGTCCTCGAGCTCCAACTGCGAACCCGCCACTGCGTCGACGACGCCAACAGCTCGGGTTATCACGACGGACGGCGATCGGTGCGCTTCGCAGACGTGCGAGCAAGGCACTAACCCGTCTGAAAAATCCGACGCCTCGCGATTGGCCATGTCCTGACCGCTGGCCTACCGAAAGGCCAAACAGCGGAGTCTTCGCGGTCTCCAATCCTCTCATCGCCAAGCTGCCCGCCACGCAACACGGAGCTGCGCCTCCCCGCGCCTTCCATGCCACGCAGATCTGCGCGATCACTTCCTAGTTGTCGCGTAAGGCGGTAGTCAGCGAGAGACTGCCGAGTTCCGGAAGCAGAAGCGCGCGCCGTCGAGGTTCAGTCGGGTCCTCCCGATCGCCTTTGAGGGGCGGAAGGTGAGGGGTAGGTCGACGGACCGATGACTTCCGGCCGGTCTGAGCGTCCCTGGTGCCATGAGCGCAGCAGCACTTGTCGACCTGATTCTGCGGCGAACGGCGTATATGACGCTTGCGACGGCGGACGGCGACGGGTCGCCGTGGGCCTCGCCGGTCTGGTTCGCCGTCGGCGACGACCGCATGCTGTATTGGGTCTCACGTCCGACGTCGGTGCATTCGCAGAACATCGCCGCGCGCACGGACGTGTCCGTCGTCGTCTTCGACACGAACGCGCGCGTCGGCGAGGCTCAGGCCGTCTACGCGCGTGCGCGTGCGACGGAGGTTCCGGACGGCGACGGCATCGAGGTGTTCTCCCGCGCGTCGGTCGAGGCGGGGATCGGCCCGTGGACCGTCGCCAACGTGACTGCGCCGGCAGAGTTGCGGCTCTACCGCGCCGACGTGACCGAGCTCTCGCTCCTCGACCCCCAGGCAACCGGGGGTCGCGATATCCGCGTCCCAGTTGGTTTGACGCCCTAGATTGCGTTTCGCCCGAACCCGTCCACGAGCGATGAGTTCACGCGAGAGGGCAGGTCTTTACCGTCATGAGCGAGAGAAAAGTAGTTCTCAAGATGGTCCTGTCCCTCGACGGTTTTGCCACGTCCCTCGACGGGACCCATGAATGGATGTTCGAGTGGTTTGGCGACGACTCGAACGAGCGAAGCCTCCGGGCGCTCCAGGAGGCCGGCGTCCACGCGATGGGCCGCCGCAGCTACGGGATCATGGGCCCGCACTGGGCCGCGTCGGAGGGGCCGATCGCAACGGCGATGAACGACAAGCCGAAGGCCGTCTTCTCGCACACACTCGAGAAGGCGGAATGGGGACCGGCCGAGATCTTCGGCGGGGACCTGAGCGCGGGCATCGCGGACCTGAAAGCCCGAGATGATGAGGGGACGGTCCTGGTCCATGGTGGTCCCGACTTCGCCAAGTCGCTGACGCGCCTGGGCCTCGTCGACGAGTTCCAGCTGTCGACGGTCCCAATTGCGATCGGCACGGGCCGCAGCCCATTCGCGGACCTCAAGGAGCACCTGAAGCTCGAGGTCGTCGAAGAGCAACGCTTCCGAAGCGGAGCCCTCGCGCAGATCCTGGTGCCGAAGCGATGAGCGACGCCCAAAACTGATCCGAGCCGCCACGGCGGGACGCGTATAACGCCGCCAGATCGAGCAACTCGACGGCATCGA
>JAVEEB010000147.1 GCA_030840665.1 Frankiaceae bacterium
CCGGGCGCCCTGGACGCGGCCGGCGTGACCGCGCAGGACACGGTCGTGTGCGTCTCGGCGAGCGGCCGCACCCCGTTCGTCCGCAAGGCCGCCGAACACGCGCGCGGGCTGGGCGCGTTCACGATCGCCCTGTGCAACGCCCCCGACAGCCCGCTCGGCGCCGAGACGGACATGGCGATCGTCCTGCTGACCGGCCCTGAGATCCTGTCGGGCTCGACGCGCCTCAAAGCGGCCTCCGCGCAGAAGACCGTCATGAACATGATGTCGACGCTGCTGATGGTGCGGCTGGGTCACACGTACGGAAATCTGATGGTCGGCGTGCGCGCCGACAATGTGAAGCTGCGCGGCCGCACCCGGCGGATCGTGGAGCAGGCGACCGGGCAGCCGTCCGACGTCGTCGACGACATGATCCAACGATGTGACGGTGACCTCAAGGCCGCCATCGTCGCGCTGCTCACGGGCGTCGACCCCGACCAGTCCCGCGAGCGGCTGGCACAGTCGAACGGCCACGTCCGCGCCGCACTGGACCGCACGGGCCTCTAGGACGCGCCCTTGTCCGCCAGCTCACCGGCGAGGCGCCGGCACAACTGGACGAGCTCGAAGATGTTGCGCCCGCCGAGCTCTTCGGCTTGCGCGTCCGCCGGCCGGGACCCCAGGGCCTGCGCCGCGGCGAGGTACGAGCGGGCCGCTGCCCTGCTCTCACCGATACGTTCCAGGGTGCTCGCCAGCAGGAAATGCGCGAAGCCGGCCTGGGAATCCAGGTACACCGCCTTGCGCAGCGAGACGAGTGCGTCGCGGTCGCGGCCGAGGTTGGTCAACGCCATTCCCCGCAGGTAGTGCACCTGGCCGTTCAACGGCTCCGCCACAAGGGCGGCGTCGGCCAGCCGGATCGCCTCGCGGTACTGGCCCTGGCCCATCGCCCCGAGAACGGGCGCGGCGCCGGGCACCGTGGGTTGTGCCGAGTCCGCCAACGGCGGTGCCACGAGGCGGGGCAGCGCGGCTAGGCGATCGGTGCTCGTTCTGGCAGTCGGTACGACGACCTCGACAGTGGCGGGCTCCTCGCCGTGGCGACGGCTGAGCTTGCCCAGCGCGCCGAGAACGCCGTGCAACTTGTCCCGCGTCTGCTTGCGATCCGCGGCCGCATCGGAGATGGCCGACGCGTGCGCGGATGACGTGATGACACTGGGTTTTGTGGGCAGGGCGGAGTCGTCGCGCTGGTACACGAACGAGTCGCCGATCGACACCAGCCGGAAGGCATCGGTGACGCGCCACAGAGTCTCGGCGTGGCCGAGGAAGAGATAGCCGGTGTCGACGAGCACCCGGTGAAAGCGGCCCATCAGCTCGCGCGTCGTCTCGCGGTCGAAGTAGATGGTCACGTTGCGGCACAGGACGAGATCCACCTCGCCCGGCAGGAACGGAGCCGGATCCGTGACGAGGTTGTGATGCCGGAACTCGACGAGCCGGCGCACCTCCTCCTTCACCACGTAGTCACCGTCGGATTCCTCGAAGAACCTGTTGACGCGCTCGGCCTCGGCCAGCTGCAGCGAGCGTCGCCCGTAGCGGCCGCGCTTCGCCGCCGCCAGCGCGCGTTGCGAGAGGTCCGTCGCGATGATGCGGACGTCCCAGCCGTCCATGACCGGGAGCACTTCGCGAAGGAGCATTGCAATCGTGTACGGCTCGTCGCCCGTCGAACAGCCCGCGCTCCACACCACGATCCGCTTGCTGCCACTCGCGGTCGCCTGCTTCACCAACGCCGGCAGTACGTGGTTGCGGAGCGCCCGGATCTGCGGGGGATTGCGGAAGAAGTACGTCTCGGGGATGGTCACTTCGTCGAGCAGGGACTGCCTTTCCGCGGCGCCCGCCGGCGATGCGACGAGGTCGAGGTACGCCCCCACGGTCTCGCACTGCGTCTGTGGCAGCCGCTCGCCGACGGCGTAGGCCAGCGAGTCGCGCCGGCTCGCGTCGAAGACGAGCCCGGCCGCGTCGTGCAGGTACTGGCGCAGCCGCTCGAACTCGTCAACGGTCATGTCGACCTTCATGACACGCCCGCCGATGCGTGGCCGATCGTGCGCATCATCATCGGTGCGATGTCGAGCAACGGCAGCTCGTGTTCGACCGCGCCGATCGCCATCGCGGCGGCCGGCATCCCGTACACGGCGCAGGTCGCTTCGTCCTGGCCGATCGTCACGGCCCCGTTCTCCCGCATGAGCTTGAGGCCGGCGGCACCGTCTCGACCCATGCCGGTGAGGATGACGCCGATGGCGGTGGAGCCCACGTGATTGGCGATGGAGGTGAAGCACGCGTCGATGCCGGGCACGTGGAACTGGCCGGGCGGCGGCACCTCGAGGCTGACGCGTAGCCGGTCGCCGATGATCATGTTGTGGCCACCTGGGGCGATAGTCACCTGCCCAGGCTCGAGTTTGTGGCCCTTCTGACCGAGGACGACCGGCAGCACGCACTGCGTCCCGAGCCAATCCGCCAGTCCCTGCAGAAATCCGTCGGCCATGTGCTGCACGACGACGACGGCCTGGCGCAGGTCGGGCGGCAGCGAACCGAGCAGATGCACGAGGGCCTGCGGGCCGCCCGTGGAGACACCGATCGCGATGAGGTCGATCTGACGTACGGGCACTGACCCGCGAATGAGCCGCGAAACCGGCGCGGCGGTGGCCGCCGGCCGTTGGCGGACGGCGGTGGGTGCGACGCCGTTGGTGGCAGTGGGTGCGATGCTCGTGGGTACGACGCCGTTGGTGGCAGTGGGTGCGACGGCGTGCCCGTCCGTCACCGCCGTCTCGTCGAACGGCACCGCGCGGGGGCGCAACCGGGCGCGGGGGTGCGTGATGACGCGCACGCGGCTGGCGACCCGAAGGCGCTTGCGGAGCGCATCGCCGTACACGTCGGGTGTTTCGTTGGAACCGGCGCTCGGCTTGGCGATGACGTCCACCGCGCCGGCGGCGATCGCGGCGACGCCGTTCGCGTTGGAGGTCCCGTCGACGAACGCGGAATACACGAGGATCGGCGTCGGGTGCACCGCCATGATCTTCTCGATCGCCTCGATGCCGTTCATGACGGGCAGGTCGAGGTCCATGAGCACGACGCCGGGACGAAGCCGTTCGACCAGAGCGACGGCTTCCTTGCCGGTCCGGGCTTCCCCGACCACCGTCAGGTCGTGGTCCGCCTCGATGAGGCCGCGCAGCAGGCGGCGCTGGACTGTGGAGTCGTCGACGACGATGACCGTGACGGGCGCCGCCACCCCGAGGGCAGGGCTGCTCATCGGCCCGCCGCCGTTCCGTCGTTGATCACGCCGGCCCTCTCCTCACCAGGTCACGTGCCTGGCCACGTTTGCTGCTCGCGGGAATCCATCGTCGGAACCCGTCAAACCCTTGAGACGCCGGACGGACCAGTACAAATCGGCGGTCGGGTGCACAGCTGCGCGAGAATGTGCGGCATGCGGGAGACACTGCTCGACTGGTACGCGGGAGCCGCCCGCGATCTGCCGTGGCGACGCGCGTCGGCGGGCCCGTGGGGGGTGCTCGTCAGCGAGTTCATGCTGCAGCAGACACCGGTCGCCCGGGTGCTGCCGGTCTGGGACGTGTGGCTGGATCGGTGGCCCACCGCAGGCGCGCTCGCCGGGGATTCCGTGGGCGAGGCGATCCGCGCGTGGGGTCGGCTCGGCTACCCGCGCCGGGCTCAGCGGCTCCACGCAGCTGCGGGCGACATCGTCGAACGCTTCGGAGGAGACGTGCCTTCGTCGTACGACGACCTGCTTTCCCTTCCCGGCGTCGGCGGCTATACCGCCCGCGCGGTGCGGGCATTCGGCTTCGGCGCGCACGACGTTCCCCTGGACACGAACGTCCGCCGGGTCCTGGCGAGGGTGTACGACGCGGCGGCCGACGTCACCGCCGTCGCGCCCAGCCGGGCCGAGCAGCAGCGGGCGGACGACCTGGCGGACGCGAGCGGGGGCGTTGGTGCGGCCCTGATGGAGCTGGGGGCCCTCGTCTGCGCGGCGCGCGCGCCCCGGTGTGCCGCGTGTCCGGTGTCCAGCCGCTGCGGCTGGCGGGCGGCCGGTTTCCCCGTCGG
>JAVEEB010000296.1 GCA_030840665.1 Frankiaceae bacterium
GTGGAAGGCGTCCAAGGCGTCGGAGCCGGCGTCCGCCTCGTGGGAGACCCCGTGGGGCCGCGGCCGCCCGGGCTGGCACATCGAGTGCTCGGCGATGGCGTCGCGTTACCTCGGCCCGGTGTTCGACATCCACGGCGGCGGGATCGACCTGCAGTTCCCGCATCACGAGAACGAGCTCGCGCAGTCCTCCGCGGCGGGCGACGAGTTCGCCCGCTATTGGATGCACAACGGCCTCGTGAACGCCGGCGCCGAGAAGATGTCGAAGTCGCTCGGCAACTTCCAGCTGGCGCTCGAGCTCTTGGAGCAGGTGCGCCCGGTCGTGCTGCGCTACGCGATGGCGGCCCCGCACTACCGGTCGGTGCTCGCCTGGAGCGACGAGGGCCTCGCGGAGGCCGGGACCGCGTACGCGCGCATCGAGACGTTCATCCGCAATGCAACCGAGGCGGTGGCGGGTGTCGACGCCACCCCCGACGACTCCTCGGCCGCCTGGTGGGACCAGTTCGCCGCGGCCATGGACGACGACCTCGGGGTGCCGCAGGGGCTCGCGGTCATCCACAACGCCGTACGCCTCGGCAACAACCTCCTCGACAGCGGCGAGTCGCGTCCGCAGCTGGCGGCGTACGTTTCCGTCGTACGACGAATGTTGTCCGTTCTGGGCCTGGACCCGGCGCAGTGGCCGACGGCCGACGACGGTGGCCGGCTCACCAGGGTCGTCGACGAACTCGTTCAGGTCGCGCTGACGGCGCGATCAGAAGCACGTGTACGCAAGGATTTTGCGGCTGCGGACTCGATCCGTGACCGGCTGGTGGCGGCGGGCATCGTCGTCGAGGACACAGCAGCGGGCGCCCGTTGGCGACTCGCGGGAGACTAGGACCATGCCACCCAAGGGACGACAGACCACCGCCAAGAAATCCGTTTCCACCCGCAAGAAGATCGGCACCGGAGGCCACGGCCGGGACAAGCTCGCCGGCAAGAAGCCGACGTTGCCCGCCGAGCAGCGCACCAACCACCCCGCCAAGCGCCGCGCCGAGCACATCGCCGAGGTCGCCGAGAAGCGCCGCCCGCAGCCGAAGGACGAGACGAAGCCCGAGCTGGTCATGGGCCGCAACTCGGTCTTCGAGGCGCTGGAGGCGAAGATTCCCGCCACGGTGCTGTTCCTCGCGATCGGCATCGACCGCGACGAGCGCGTGACGAAGTCGCTCAAGCACGCGACGACGAACGGCATCCCGATCCACGAGGTGTCGAAGTTCGAGCTCGATCGGCTCGCCGGTCGCGGCCAGGTGCACCAGGGCCTCGCGCTGCAGGTGCCGCCGTACGAGTACCTGCACCCGGACGAGCTGCTCGAGCGGGCTCAGCAGTCGGGGTCGCCTCTGATCGTGGCGCTCGACAGCGTCACCGACACGCGCAACGTCGGGGCGATCGCCCGCTCGGCCGCGGCCTTCGGTGCCGCGGGTCTGCTCCTTCCTGAGCGGCGCGCGGCGGGCGTCAACGCGGGCGCGTGGAAGGCGAGCGCCGGTGCCTTCACGCGGCTCCCCGTGGCGCGTGCGGTCAACCTGGCCCGCACCCTCAAGTCGTACGCCGACGCCGGCATGTTCGTCATCGGCCTCGACGCCGACGGGGAACTGCCGGTGCACGAGCTGCAGGTCGCGACGGAGCCGCTCGTCATCGTCGTCGGCTCCGAGGGAAAGGGTCTGACGAAGATCGTGCGGGATGCGTGCTCGCTCATCGTCTCGATCCCGATGGCGGCCGGCGGCGCCGAGTCGCTCAACGCGTCGGTCGCGGCCTCGATCGCCTTGTACGACGTGGCCCGCCGCCGCGCGACGGGTGCAGCGGCTCGCCTCTAGCCGAGGCGGGGACGAACCAACGTCGAACGCCGCGCCTCCCGAAAGGGCGGCGCGGCGTCCGGTCGTTGAGGGGGTGTTGGGTCAGCCGGCGAGCGCGGCGTCCACGTGGCCGATGTCTTCCTTGCGGGTCTTCACGAAGAAGATCGTGATGATCAGCGACAGCAGCATGATGCCCGACGCCACCAGGAACCCGCGCCCGAAGCCGGCCGTGAGCGACTGCTTGTAGAGCAGGCTGCTGTGGTCGCCACTGGCCAGGCCGTGCGACTTGGAGTACGTGGCGAACAGGCTCCATGCGATGGTGCCGATGCTTGCCAGCCCGATGGAGCCACCAATTTGCTGGCCCATGTTCACCACGCCGGAGGCGATGCCGGCCTCGTCGTCGCGGATCCTCGTTAGCGCCACCAGGGTCATGGGCACAAACACGCAGCCGAGGCCGAGGGCCGTGATCATCATCGCCGGCAGGAGACCGGTGAGGTACGTGCTGCCGACGTGGAGCTTGGTGAACAAGAACATGCCGATCGAGGCCAGCGCGAGCCCGGGGATCATCCACGGGCGCGGGCCGGTCTTGGCGACGAGGTTCGACGACAGCCCCGCGGTGATCATGATGCCCGCACTGAACGGCAGGAACGCGAAGCCGGCCTTCAGCGGCGAGAAGCCCATCACCTGCTGGACGAAGAGCGTCAGGAAGAAGAAGAGCCCGAACATCGCGGTGCCGAGGCAGAGCGAGACGGCGTAAGCGGCGGAACGTGACCCGTTCTTGAAGATGTCGAACGGCATCAACG
>JAVEEB010000154.1 GCA_030840665.1 Frankiaceae bacterium
GGCGGCAGCCGTACCGGGCGTCGGCGACGCCGCCAAGGGCGCGCGGATGGCCAGGAAGGCCGGCGAACAGCTCGTCAAACACGCTGACGACGCCGCCGATGCCCGTCGAGCCATCCATTCGCGCTACCCGGATGGGACGCCGGTCTACAAGGGGGAGCAGCCGCCCAGGCTGCCGACGGGGCCGGATCCGGCCGCCACGGGGGCGCACTCGCGGATTCGCTGGGACGAGACGAACAATCGGGTCTACCAGTCCAGGCAGTTCGACGCCGAGGGTCATCCGCAGATGGACATCGACATGACCCACCCCACCTACCCGAGTGGCAAGCTGCGGCCGGATCACACAGCGCCGGAATACCACCGCTGGACCGTCAACGATCCGGCAGTCGGGCCGCGGTCGGGTTTCAGACGCGAGCCGGGACAGCCGACGAGACCCGAGGGCCTCTGATGCCCGGCATCACCTTCCCGGCCGCCCGCGCAGACCAACCGGTTGGCCTCCTCGACTTGCTCCGCTTGCTCGGCGAGCGCGGCCGCAACTCCGTGTGGCTGCTGAAGAACCTCGAGGTCGCGCCGTCGTCGTCTGCGGACCGTCTGCACGACGCCTCGGATCAAGGGTTGTGGGTCCCGGGCATGGAGCTCCTCGAGCTCGCGGCCGGCTACACCCAGGTCATCGATGGTGAGCTGATCGCCCATGACTCGCCCGACGACCCCCCTTGGGTCATGCTGCGCGCCGTAGACGGGACCGAGTGGGACGTCTACTCCGAGGATGAGAGCCTGCTCTCGCAGATCGCTGCCGGCGTGCCGGATGCCCGTCCAATCCCCGAGTAGGTGAGGCGTCGTGGCCTGCGCCATCCAAGTCTCCCCCGCCGTTGGCTCACGCATAGGGGGTCTTCCTCGGTTACAGCGGCCCGGGTCATCGCGAGATGCCGCAGCGGTGAAGTACCGCTGGCCGTAACCGCATCCTCCCGCCTGCCTGCGCCACGAGTGGCACCAGCGGGATGGAAGCGAACAGCCTCATCAGCGAGTCTGAGAGACGGTAGTTGAAACCCAATAGGACGCAAGTGGTCGTTCGCAGACAACGTCCTTAGGCCCAGGAGGTCGACATGAATACCCGTGTGGTACTGACCAACAGGATTGCCATGACCAGCGCGACGCTGCTCGCCGCTGGTGCCATTGGCCTCACCGGTCTGGCGAGTGCGGCGTCGAGCCCGGACAGTGAGTCCCCCGAGAGGTGTCCGACGATGTGCCTGGCAATCCACAAACCGGTGACCTGCGTGATGAGCGACGGCAGGATTCGTACGTTCGGTAACCGCTGCTACGCGAACGTCTACGCGTGCGAGCACCAGCTGACGATCGTCGCCTGCTGGCCGCCCGACGTCGAGTGACGGATGGCGGCGACGGTCGCGCGCGTTCCCCTCAGCCCGTCAGCCGCTCATCAGCGGCCGCCAGATTCGCCATCGGCGCATCGACCAGCCGATAGCCCACGCCCCACACGTTGACGACGTACCGGTCGCCATGGGCGCCGAGCTTGTGGCGCAGCCGGCACGCGTGCGAGTCCAGGGTCCGCGTCGAGCCGCGCGCACGGTAGCCCCAGATCGAACGCAGCAACTCGTCCTTCGTGAACACCCGGCTGGGGTCGGAGATCAACGTGCGCACCAGCGCGAACTCCTTCTGCGACAGCGCAACGCGATCGCCGTGCAGGCGCACCTCGCGCGACGGTGGATCGACTTCCAGCGGGCCCGCGCGCAGGCGGCCGTGCGAGGGGCGGTGATCGGCGCGGCGCAGCAGCGCCGCGACACGCCCCCGCAACTCCGGATACGAGAAGGGCTTGCAGACGTAGTCGTCGGCGCCGCGATCAAAGCCACGGACGCGGTCAAGCTCCGTCACGCGGCCGCTGATGACCATCAGCGGCATGTCCGGATTCATCCGACTCGCAACGCCGTCGGCGCTGCGCACGCGGCGCAGCAGCTCAAAGCCGCTGCCGTCGGGTAGGCCGACGTCGACGAGGGCCAGGTCGGGGAACTTGCGCTCGATCAGGCTCAGCCCGACCGCAGCACAGTCGGCGACGAGCAGGTCGTAGCCGTCGGCGGAAAGGTTGTCGGCGAGAAACGTGCGCGTGGCATCGTCGTCCTCGACGACGAGGATCGTGGAGGCGTCGTCGTTCGTCATGTCCTTATTAGGCGCGAACCGGCCAAGATTCGCCCCGGGCCTGCACCGTCATCTGCCAGCGGGTCCGCCACTGGCCCTGACGGGAAACCGCTTCCAAGCCGCGAGTAGCGTTCGGCGCATGACTGAGATCGAGCCCTCCACCCGCTGGACGATCCACGGCGAGCGGGTCATCGACGAGAGTCGGCGCCTACGCCTGAGCATTGCCGAGGTCGAGTTGCCCGACGGCGTTCGGTTCGAGCAGTACGTCCTCCGGCTCCCCAAGGCAGCCGTGATGGTCGTGCTGGACGACCAGCGTGAGCGAGTTCTGATGATGTGGCGACACCGCTTCATCATCGACCGCTGGGTCTGGGAGTTGCCCGGCGGCTATGTCGATCCCGAAGAGGACCCCGCCATCACTGCGACGCGCGAGGTTGAGGAGGAGACCGGGTGGCGCCCCCGCGAAGCCCGTCCGCTGGTCTCCTTTCAGCCGATGCTGGGTAGCGCAGACGCCGAGAATCTGCTGTTCGTCTCCCACGGCGCCGAGCACACCGGGCAACGACCCGACATCAACGAGGCCCA
>JAVEEB010000362.1 GCA_030840665.1 Frankiaceae bacterium
GCTTCGGCGTACCTGCTCGAGCACGATGGTTTCCGCCTGCTCATCGACTGCGGCAGCGGCGCGTCCGGGGTTCTGCAGAACTACCTGAAGATCGGCGACCTCGACGCGATCATCATCAGCCACCTGCACGCCGATCACTGCCTCGACCTCGTGCCGCTGAGCACCGGCCGTCGGTACCACCCCAATGCCCCCTTCGCGACACTGCCCGTTTACGGCCCCGACGGGTTGCAGCAGCGCGTGTGCAACGCCTTCGACCGCTGGCCGGCCGACTCCCTCGACGGAGTCTTCTCGTTCGGCCTGATCGCCGCCGGCGCGTACGAGATCGGCCCTTTCCGTGTCGACACCGCGCGGATGGCGCACCCCGTCGAGACGTACGGGATGCGGTTCACGGCGGGGGAGCGCAGCATCACGTACTCCTCCGACACCGGCCCGTGCGAGGCGCTCGTCGAGCTCGCGCAGGACACCGACCTGTTGCTGTGCGAGGCGACCAACGTCGACGGCGAGGAAGCCCCCGGTCTGCACCTCACGGCGCGCCAGGCGGGCGACCATGCGGGTCGTGCACGCGCCCGCCGTCTCATCCTCACGCACCTGCCGCCGTGGGCCGACCCGATGCGCGCGCTGTCACAGGCATCAGGTGGGTATTCCGGCACGATCGAGTGCGCGAAGCCCGGCCAGGTCGTTCAGTTCTGACATCGTGTACGACGTACAAGAAGAAATTCTTTAACCCACACAGGAGATATTTCAGTGCCTCGCCCCGATGACCGCGCCAACGACCAGCTGCGCGACGTGCGCATCACGCGCAACTGGCTGGACCACGCCGAGGGCTCGGTGCTCGTGGAGTACGGGCGCACACGCGTGCTCTGCGCGGCCAGTGTGGTGGAAGGTGTGCCGCGCTGGCGCAAGGGCAGCGGCCTGGGTTGGGTGACGACGGAGTACGCGATGTTGCCGCGCGCGACGCACACCCGCAGCGACCGCGAGTCGGTCAAGGGCCGCATCGGCGGACGCACGCACGAGATCAGCCGGCTCGTCGGGCGCAGCCTGCGCAGCGTCATCGACCTGTCGAAGCTGGGGGAAAACACGATCACGCTGGACTGCGATGTGCTGCAGGCCGACGGCGGCACGCGCACAGCCGCGATCACGGGTGCGTATGTCGCCCTGGTCGACGCGTGTTCCTGGCTGCGGGACAAGGGTTCGCTCAAAGTCGACCCCATCACCACCTCGGTCGCGGCCGTCAGCGTCGGGATCATCGACGGCGAGCCCCGGCTCGACCTCGAGTACACGGAGGATGTCCGCGCGGAGACGGACATGAACGTCGTCGTCCGCGGCGACGGCGGGCTCGTCGAGGTGCAGGGCACCGCGGAGGGCGCGCCGTTCTCCCGCACCGAGCTCGATGCCCTGCTGGACCTCGCGATCGGCGGCTGCGAGCAGCTCGCCGTCCTGCAGGCGGAGGCACTGGAACGATGACCGCGCGCGTCGTGCTGGCCACGCGGAATGCCGGCAAGATTGCCGAGCTGCGGGCGATCCTCGCCGGCGCCGGGCTGGACATCGAGTTGGTCGGCGTTGACGCGTTCCCGGAGTTGGAGGACGTGGCCGAAACCGGCGACACGTTTGCCGCGAACGCGTTGCTCAAGGCCCGAGCGGTGAGCGTTGCAACAGGATTGCCGGCCATCGCGGACGACAGCGGCCTGTCCGTCGATGCCCTGAACGGGATGCCCGGCATCTTCTCGGCGCGCTGGGCAGGCAGGCACGGCGACGACGAGGCGAACCTCCAGCTCGTGCTGGCGCAACTCAGCGACGTGCCCGACGAGCGGCGCGGGGCGGAGTTCGTGTGCGCCGCCGTGTACGTGGACCCGACCGGGCGTGAGGCCGTCTGCCAGGAAGTCATGCGCGGCCACATCATCCGGACACCGCGCGGCGACAACGGCTTCGGCTACGACCCGATTTTCGCCTTCGCGGACGGCCCGCTGACGACCGCCGAGATGTCGGCAGCCGACAAGAACGCGGTCAGCCATCGAGGGAAGGCCTTCCGCGCCCTGGCCGCCCTGCTGACCGAAGGGTCCGAGGGGCTGCTGTAGCACTAGATGTGGGCGTGGCGCACTGTGACGTCTACACAACGGTCAGCGAGGTGCGACGATGGCGGCCATGGACGACGGCGTCGAGGTCCAACTCGGGGGCGCGCCCTCGCACGTCCGGCGACGCGGCGGCGTGGTCACCCGTGCGGCGGGCCCGTGGACCTCGAGCGTGCACGCCCTGTTGCACCACCTGCAGGACTCGGGCCTGCTGGTGCCGGAGCCCTTCGGCGTCGAGGCCGACCGCGAGGTGCTGCGCTTCCTGCTGGGCGACGTGCCGAGCGAGCCGTACGGCGACGACGTCTGGACGGAAGAGTCGCTGGTCGCGGCCGGCACGCTGCTGCGGCGGATCCACGACGCGACCGCCGGTTTCGTGTTGCGCGGCGAGCGGTGGCAGCTCCCGGCCGTCGAACCGCGAGAAGTGATGTGCCACAACGATTTGGCGCCGTACAACACGGTCTTCCGCGACGGGCTGCCGGTGGGGGCGATCGACTGGGACACGGCCGCGCCGGGCCCGCGCCTTCGTGACATCGCGTACGTGGCGTACCGCTGGGTGCCCTTGCAGGCCCCGAGTCATGGCAACGGTCCGACCGACGCGCTCGAGCGCGCGCGCCGCCTGCGGCTATTCCTGACGGCGTACGGGTCGGACGTCACCGAGCGGGAGGTTGTTGCCGCGGCGCTGGAGCGGGTGCGCGAACTCCGGAGCCACGCGACGGCTCGGGTCGAGGTCGACGAGTCCGTTCGCGATCATCTGCCGCTCTACGACGCCGACGTGGCCTATCTGGAAGCGGCCGGCCCAGCGCTCTGACGCTGCCGTCCCAAGCACGCGTCGGAGCCACGGACGGCCGAAGCTGAGTGCGAGAGAGGGGACTTGAACCCCTACGCCCGAAGGCACGGGTGCCTAAGACCCGCGCGTCTGCCGATTCCGCCACTCTCGCAGTGACGTCGCACAGCGTACGACAGCCAAGGGGCGGCTCGGGTTGTTGAAGCGGAAGTGGTCACAGGACGCCACTTTCGCTTCACTGATGCCATCGCGATCGCGGGCGTGAGCCGACTTACCGCGTCAGCGGAGCCCGAGATCGCGGCGCAGCTTGTCGACGTGCCCGGTCGCCTTGATGTTGTAGAAGGCCTGTTCGATGAGCCCGTCCGCGCCGATGACGAACGTGGATCGGATCACGCCCGTCACGAGCTTGCCGTACAAGGACTTCTGGCCGTAGGCGCCGTACGCCGTGAGCACCTGCTTGTCGGTGTCGGCCACCAAGGGGTACGGCAGCGAGTACGCATCCCGGAACTTGGCGAGCTTGGCCGGGGCGTCCGGCGAGATCCCGAGGACCGCGTAACCCGCGTCGGCGAGGACGGCGCCCGCGTCCCGGAAATCGCAGGCCTCCTTCGTGCAACCAGGGGTCATCGCCGCCGGGTAGGCGAAAAGCAGGACGCGCTTTCCGCGGTACGACGAGAGCGACACCGGGGCCCCGTCGGCATCGGGCAGCGTGAACTCCGGGGCGGGATCTCCGGCGGCGAGACGGTCAGCCACGTGGCGGCCCTCCTATGATCGACTTCTAGCCAGTGTCGCTGCGCGGCGTGACCCGCCAAAAGGTGGGGTATGCGACCGGGCATGGCTGACGCAGACATTGAGGACGTGCGGGACGTGACGGAACCCGAAGACCTTGAGCACCACATCGAGCGCACGCGCGATGACCTGGCCATCACCATCGACGCGATCGCCGACCGCGTGAGCCCCAAGCGGGTCGCCAGCCGCGGAGTTGCGACCGCCAAGGGCGCGGCGCACAACGCGATGGACGCCGCCCGCACGGCCATGATCGCCGCGCAGCAGAAGGTCGCGGATCTCCGCGACCAGCGCGGCTGGTCGGCCAACGAGGCACCCGACAAACTGCCGACCCTGGAGCCGACGTCGTACACGGTGGAGCGCCGCCAGCCGAACACGAAGGCCATCGTCGCCGGAGTGGCCGTGGCGGGCCTGGTCGTGGCGATGCTGCTGCGCCGCCGGTCGGGCCGCCGCTAGCCCTCCGCCGCCAAGCCTCCGCCTTTGACGGCCCGCCAATACTGGGTGCCCGCGAGTCGGTTGACACCTGCGGCCCGGGCCGTGGGAGAGTGCGGAAGTCCCAATGCGATGGCGCGCAGGAAGCCGGTGAAAGTCCGGCGCGGTTGCGCCACTGTGACCGGGGAGCGAACCTCAGCTGTTGACCACGGCCCTCGGGCCGGAAGGTCGAGGGGAGCGCCGATCCGGAGCCAGGAAACTGACGTCATCGCATCCGCCACATCGGGGTCGCACAACCCCGGACGGAGGTCACTGTCGTGACTCACACTTTGCGTATCGCCCTGCCGCGCGTTGCCGTCGGCGCCGTCGTCGCCGTCGCACTCTTCCTGATGTACGCCGTCCTCCTCGACCAGGGCGCGATCTTGCAGCCCTTCGTCGGCCGGATGAGCTCGATGGCGATGTTCCTGCACGAGTTCGCCCACGACGCGCGGCACATGCTCGGCGCTCCGTGTCACTAGCGTGATCGGCCGCCTCGTCGGTCGCGGGGCGCTTGCAGGGTTGATCGCCGGTCTCGTTGAGGCGGCCTACGGGCTCGCCTTCGTCGAGCCGAGCCTGCAACGTGCTATCGACCTGGAATCGGCGCGCCCCAAGTCAGTCGGCGAAGCGCCGACGGAGCTCGTCAGCCGGGCCGGGCAGCATGTCGGCCTTGTCGTCGGGCTCGCCGTCGTCGGGCTCACCCTGGGCCTTTTGTACGGCGTGGCGCTGGCCCTTGTGCACCGTTCGCGTGGCGCCCTGGAGTCCTGGGCACCGGGCGACGTGTGGCGGGAGTCGGTCCGCCTCGCGGCCGTCGGCTTCGCCGGGATGCACGTGATCGCGTTCGTGCGCTACCCGGCGAACCCGCCGGGCATCGGCGGGCCGGACACGATCAATGCGCGGACGGATGCGTGGCTGCTCGCCGTGCTCCTCGGCCTGTTCGCGGCCGCCCTCGCCTGGCGGATTGCCGCTCTTCTCGTCGAGCGTGGGG
>JAVEEB010000383.1 GCA_030840665.1 Frankiaceae bacterium
CGTAGAGGCCCGGCACGTTGGTGAGCCCGTCGACGTCGGTTTTGACGCCGCCCATCACGTAGTGGTTGCCCGGCTTGATGTGGATGGGCTCCTTGGTGATGTCGACGCCGGCGAAGTCGCGGCCGACCATCACGATCTCCCGCAGCGCCTCGTGGATGCGCTTGCGCGGCACGACCGTGATGTCGAGTGCGACGGTGCCGTCGGGGAAGCCGCGGCCCTCGTTGATCTCGGTCTGCTCGGCGCGTGAGACGACGTCGCGCGAGGCAAGCTCCATCTTGTTGGGCGCGTACTTCTCCATGAAGCGTTCGCCCTGGGCGTTGTAGAGATGCGCGCCCTCGCCGCGGGCGCCCTCGGTGATCAGCAGCCCGTTCCCCTGGAGCGTGGTGGGGTGGTACTGGATCATCTCCATGTCCATCATCGGCGCGCCCACGTCGTAGGCCAGCGCGTGGCCGTCGCCGGTGCAGATGAGGGCGTTGGTCGTGGGGTTGAAGACCTGGCCGTTGCCGCCCATCGCCAGGATGACGGTCTTCGACTCGAACAGCTCCATGCGGCCGTCGCGGATGTTGCGCGCGATGCAGCCGGCGATGCGGCCGTCGTCGGAGAGCAGCAGCTTGGTGGTGAACCACTCCTCGAAGCGGTCCACCTGGCCGCTGAACTTCATCAGCTGCTCGTAGTGCACGTGGAGGATCGCCTGGCCGGTGATGTCGGCCACGTAGTAGGTGCGGGCAGCCGAGGCGCCACCGAAGGCGCGCGTGCCGAGCTTGCCCTGCTCGTTACGGTGGAACGTCACGCCGAGGTGCTCGAGGTGCAGGATCTCCTCAGGTGCCTCGCGGCACATGATCTCGATCGCGTCCTGGTCGCCCAGGTAGTCAGACCCCTTGACAGTGTCGAACGCGTGGGATTCCCAGGAATCCTCCGGGTTCAGCGCGGCATTGATGCCGCCCTGGGCCGCGTTGGAGTGCGAGCGGACGGGGTGGACCTTGGACAGGATCCCGACCGAAACGCCAAGCTCCGCGGCGGCGAGTGCCGCACGCTGGCCAGCAAGGCCTGCGCCGATTACGAGTACGTCGTGCTGAGGCAAAGCGGCGGCCAGTCTATGGGACGGCTTCCAGAAGCCGCCGCGTGGCCGTCAGTCGTTGTCGCGAATCGTGCCCGTCGCGATCGCCCGCGCAAGCGTCGGACTCGACATGACGAGCGTGAACTTCTCGACCGTCTCCTTGACCTTGTCGTCCACGATCCGGACCTTCACGAGCAGCCTGGTCTGGCCGGGCTTGAAGGTCAGCGTGCCGCGCACGGCCTTGAAGTCCTTCTTGGCCTTGGCGGTGCCGTTCTTGGTCGCGAACGTGACTGTGACCGCCTTCGTCGAGGCCTCGGACAGCTTCACGACGAATGTCACCACTGCTCCCTTCTTCTCCTTGCCCTTCGCACCATCGACCTTGATGCCGAGACCCCGGAGCGGGGGCGGGATCGTGACCACTGGCGACGGGTTCCCCGACTCAGTCACGGGTGATTGCGTCACGACCGGCTTGGCGTCGATGTGCTGGCTCGCAGTCGCGGAGCTCGGGTCGTAGAAGTCGCTCGCGAAGTCGGCGCTGAGCGCGTGGTCACCGGCGCCCAACGAGCTCGTCGTAAGAGTTGCGACTCCGCCCGACACCGCCGCGGTGCCGAGCACGGTCGAGCCGTCCTTGAAGGTGACGGACCCGGTCGGGCTGGGGAGGCCGCTCGGCCCGCTCACCGTGGCGGTCAGCGTCACGGCCGAGCCCTCGACCGCGTTCGCCGGGCCGCAGGTCAGGGTCAGCGAGGTCGGCTGCCGCAGTCGCGTGAGCGTCACGTCGTTGCCGTCGCCGCCCACGTAGCTGATCCTCAGGCGCACCGCGCCGAGGTCGAAGACCGTGCCCTCGGGCTTGCCGGCAAACGTTCCGTTCACGTCCAGGCCGCTCGTCTTGTCGATGACCGTCAGCGCCTGCCCGACCGGCAGCGAGTCGGCCGCGGTCACCACGAGGGCCGCGTTTCCGAGCGTGAGCTGGCCGTCGACCGTCACCTGGTCGTAGCCGGTGCCGGCCGTCGCGCCGTTCATTTCCACGGTGAACGTCGACTGGTCGTTGAAGGTGAGGTTGTCGGCGATCGCGAGGATGCCCGGGCTGGACCCGGGGCTCACCCCGGCGCCCGACGCGTTGACGAAGCCGCCGAGGGACCCGGTGCCGGACAGCAGGCCCGCGGTGAGCACCAGGTCGCCGGGCAGCGTGCCGTTGACCCGGAGTTCGCCTGCGTTCACCGTCGTCTGGCCGTCCCAGGTCGAGATGCCGTTCAGCACGAGCGTGCCGGTGCCGGCCTTCGTGACCGTTGCGCCTGATCCGGCGATCGGCCCAGCGATCGAGCCACCGCCGGTGATCGCGAGATTGTTGAATCCCTTGTTGATTCCGCCGGCCCCGATCGTGAGCGTGCCGACGTCCAGGGTCACGGTTGGCGCTCCGCCACTGACGTTCAGGCCGGCGAACGACGCACTCGTGGCCTTGAGGAGGGCAACTGGGAGGTCCGTGGTCTGCGTGCCCAGGACGGTGAGGTTTGCAAGAGGTGTGGTGCTACCGATCGCGTTGCCGATCTCCACCGCCGAGGAGTTCGAGTC
>JAVEEB010000394.1 GCA_030840665.1 Frankiaceae bacterium
TCATGAACGGGCAGGCCATCGGCGACTGGCGCTCCTGGGTGGCGGCGTACGCGGCCTCCATGTTCGTTGCGCTGGTGGCGGCGTTCGTCGTGTCCGCGGTCATCTCGTACGTCGACGTCACGGCGACCCGGTGGCCCTTCGTGCGGACAGCCTGGCAGGCCGTCCTCGAGGCGCTGATGATGACGACGGTGGGCGTCGTGTCGGCGCAAGCCCTGTTCGGCGACAAGTGGGCCGGCGTTCCCCTGGCGGGCCTCGGCCTGGTCATCTGGTTCTCCTACCGCGCGTACGGGGTGCTGCACGAGCGGCACCTGAGCCTCGAACGGCTGTACCGCTTCAGCCAGGTCGTGAGCCATTCGCCCGAGGTCACCGAAGTCATGCGCCGCATCCTCGAACAGGCCAAAGAGGTGCTGCAGTCGGACTACGCGCGCATCGCCTTTCTGTCCGCGGAGGGAGTCGACGGCCTCGACCTGTCGCTGTCGCGGGAGGACGTCCTCACGCACGAGTCGGCCGCCGACGACCGCGAGTTCGGCTGGGTGGTCCAGGCGGTGGTGCAGCGAGGCGATCCGGTGCTCATCGAACGCG
Organism: Frankiaceae bacterium; assembly: GCA_030840665.1. Lineage (GTDB taxonomy): Bacteria > Actinomycetota > Actinomycetes > JAVEEB01 > JAVEEB01 > JAVEEB01. The sequence goes on from JAVEEB010000394.1 coordinate 583, forward strand.
GCACGCGTGATCCGCGTGCGCGGTCTCTCCTGCAGGAGCTCGGTCTGCAGGACGCGATCGTCGTACCTTTCCACGGCGAGCGCGGCGTCACCGGGTGGCTGTGTGTCGGCGACCGGCAGTCGCACGCCCGAGGATTCGGCCGTGACGACGTCCGCGTGCTCGAGACGGTGGCCAACCATGCGGCCGTCGCCCTTCGCAACGGCAGGCTCATCGACCAACTGCGCCACGAGTCGCTGCACGACGCGCTGACCGGGCTGCCCAATCGCGCGTACCTGCAGCGCCAGCTCGACAGCGCCCTCGAACAGCACCGGGCGGACGGAGTCCCGCTGGCGGTCATGATCATCGACCTCGACCGGTTCAAGGAGGTCAATGACACCCTCGGGCACCAGCATGGCGATGCCCTGCTGCAGGAGGTCGCCCGCCGGATGGCGATGGTCGCCGGCGACCGCGCGTTGCTCGCCCGCCTCGGCGGCGACGAGTTCGCCGTCATTCTGGAGCCCTGCCCCGACGCTGACCACGCCGTGCACTTCGCCCGCTCCCTCATTCTCGCCATGCAGGCCCCGGTGACCCTCGATGACGTCGAGGTGGAGATCGGCGGTTCCATCGGGATCGCCCTGGCCCCCGAACACGCGTCCGACCACGTCCGCCTCCTCAAGCGGGCCGACCTCGCGATGTACGCCGCGAAGGACAGCGGCCGCGGGGTCTGCCTGTTCGAGCCGTCGATGGACGTCGCGAATCCGCAACGGCTCGCGCTCGTCGGTGAGCTCCGCCAGGCGATCGCCCTCGAAAACCTGGACGTCGTCTTCCAGCCCAAGGCCGACCTGTCGACCGAGCGCGTCGTCGGGACTGAGGCCCTGTGCCGCTGGTTCCACCCGCAGCACGGCTGGATCCCGCCCGAGGAGTTCATCCCGCTCGCCGAGCGCAGCGGCCTCATCCGGCCGCTGACGACGCTCGTCCTTCGTACCGCTATCGCTGCCTGTGCCGCCTGGCAGTCCGTCGCGCCCGGCGTGGGTGTCTCGGTGAACCTTTCGGCGCGGTCGGTGGTCGACGACGACATCGTCGAGGATGTCCTGCGGTATTTGAGACGGTACGACGTGCCATCCGCCCTCATCACCCTCGAGTTGACGGAGGGCTCGATCATGGCGGACCCGGTGCGGACCGTCGGCGTGCTCAACGCCCTCGCTGAGGCAGGCATCCGGATCTCGATCGACGACTTCGGGACCGGCTACAGCTCCCTGTCCTACCTTCGCCGGCTGCCGGTCAACGAGGTCAAGATCGACAAGTCGTTCGTGCAGGGCGTCGGCGCCGGCGGGGGAGACGACAGCGTCATCGTGCGCTCCATCGTCGACCTCGCCCACAACCTGTCTCTGGAAGTCGTCGCGGAGGGCGTCGAGACGGCCGACACGTGGCAGGTCCTGTCGTCGATGGGTTGCTCCCAGGCGCAGGGTTACTTCATCAGCCGCCCGCTCAACCTCGGGGAGTACGTCGACTGGCTCGCTGCTCGCGTGACCAACGCCGTGGACCTCCCGATCCCCAGCCAGCCCGGGCCGAACCGGCATCTGCGCGCCCTCTAGGCGCATCCCGCGGGCCGTCGCGCAGGTCGCCACCGCCGGATTCGCGGGACGGCGCCGAGTCGCTACCCTTGCCCTGCCCCCGTAACTGACTGGATCGCCTATGACCGGCACCCCCGCGCGACGCGTCGTCCTCGCTGAGGACGAAGCGCTCATCCGCATGGACCTCGCCGAGATGCTGGGCGAGGAGGGCTTCATCGTCGTCGGCCAGGCGGGCGACGGCGCCACGGCCGTCTCACTCGTCGAACAACTCCGACCGGATCTGGCCATCTTCGACGTGAAGATGCCGGTCCTGGACGGCATCTCGGCCGCCCAACGGGTGGCCAGCCAGCGGATCGCCCCAGTGGTCATCCTCACGGCCTTTAGTCAGCGGGACCTCGTGGAGCGCGCGCGGGACGCGGGCGCGATGGCGTACCTGGTCAAGCCGTTCCAGAAGAAGGACCTGCTGCCGGCCATCGAGATGGCGGTCAGCCGCTTCGCCGAGATCGTGCAGCTGGACGCCGAGGTCGCGGATCTGCGCGAGCGGCTCGAGGTGCGCAAGCTCGTCGACCGGGCGAAAGCAACTTTGCAGAACACCCACGGCTTTAGCGAAGCCGACGCCTTCCGATGGATTCAGAAGACGTCGATGGACCGGCGCCTGTCGATGCGCGCCGTCGCGGAAGCTGTCATCAGCGAGGCCGCGCCGGCGTGACCCGCCCGTCCGGGCAGGAGAGGTGAGCGGATGAACCGCACGGCTATCCGGATACGCCAGGCCGTCGTGGGTGATGTCGCCGAACTCGTCGAGCTGTGGACGCAATTGCAGGACAGCGCTCGCGATCCGTTGCTGTCCCGCGCCCGACCGACCGAACCAGCGGCCGATCTCGCCGCTCGTCGCCTCCTCTCCCTGGTCGGCAACCCGCTCGCGCGCGTCGTCGTGGCCGAGGATCGCACGGGCCGGATCGTCGGGATGGCGCTGCTGGCGGCGGAGCAGTTCGGCGAATTCTTCGAGGTTGCCGCCGTGCATCTGTCGCATCTCGTCGTACACACGGACCATCGGCGACGCGGCGTCGGCCGCGCGCTCCTGTCCGCCGCCGCCACGTACGCGGAGGAGTCCGGGGTGGAACAGATGGTCGTGAGCGTGCCGCCGTCGCTGCGCGAGGCCCACCGCTTCTTTGCCAGGCTCGGCTTCGTCCCCTTGGTCTCCCGACGGGTCGCCACCGTCGCCGTCCTGCGCCGGCGGCTGGGGGACGGCCAGGGCTCGCGACTCGACGCGCTCATCCGGCGCCGCACGATCGCGGTGCGCCGGCGCGGAATCGCTGACAGCCGGCCCGCCGACACCGTGGGAGACGGCGCCGCCCGTTGACCCTGGGGGCGCTGGCCTGTCGCAGCCTCGGCCTAGGATCGCTCCTGTGTCGGCCCCCTCCTCTCCCCGTGACCGGTTGTTGCTCCTCGACGGGCACTCGCTCGCCTACCGCGCGTTCTTCGCGTTGCCGGTGGAGAACTTCTCGACGGTGACCGGCCAGGCGACGAACGCCGTGTACGGGTTCACCTCGATGCTGATCAATGTCCTGCGGGACGAGCAGCCGAGCCACGTGTGTGTCGCCTTCGACCTGCCGCAGCCGACGTTCCGCCACGAGATGTATGCGGAATACAAGGCCGGCAGAGCCGAGACGCCGACCGACTTCCGCGGGCAGATCAGCCTGATCCAGGACGTGCTGCGCGCCCTCGCGATCCCCGTGCTGTCGCTGGGTGGCTACGAGGCCGACGACGTCATCGCGACGCTGGCGGTGCAGGGCGCGGCCGCCGACATGGACGTGCTGATCGTCACCGGCGACCGCGACGTCCTGCAGCTCGTCGACGACCGCGTCACGGTGCTCATGACGCGCCGCGGCATCTCGGACATGACGCGCTTTACGCCGGCCGAGGTCCTCGAGAAATACACGCTGACGCCGGAGCAATATCCGGACTTCGCAGCGTTGCGCGGCGACCCCAGCGACAACCTGCCCAACGTCCCGGGGCTGGGGGAGAAGACGGCGATCAAGCTGATCCGCGAGTTCGGTTCGCTGGCCGCCCTCTCCGATCGGGTCGACGAGGTGAAGGGCAAGGTCGGCGACAGCCTGCGCGCCCACCTCGCCTCCGTGCTGCGCAACCGCCAGCTCACGGAGCTCGACCGCGAGGTGCCCCTCGACATCGGCCCACACGATCTGCATCTCGGGCAGTGGGATCGCGACGAGGTCCACAAGCTCTTCGACAGCCTGGAGTTCCGCGTGCTGCGCGACCGGCTGTACGCAACGCTGTCCACCGTCGATCCCGAGGCTGAGGAAGGCTTCTCGATCGACGGGGCGGTGCTCGGTGCCGACGAGGTCGCGAGCTGGCTCGACGAGCACGCGCCGGCCGGGGCGCTCGTCGGCGTGAGCGTGCAGGGTCAATGGGGCCGCGGCGTCGGGCGCGTGACGGGTCTCGCCTTGGCGACCGAGGACGGTTCGGCGGCCTTCCTCGACCCGATCGCGCTCACCGAGTCCGACGAGCAGGCGCTGGCCGCCTGGCTGGCCGACCCGGCGCGGCCGAAGGTGCTGCACGACAGCAAGGGCCCTCGCCTGGCGTTCGCCGCGCACGGGTGGGCCTTGAACGGCCTCGCCAGCGACACGGCCCTCGCGGCCTACCTCGCCCTGCCCGGCCAGCGCAGCTTCGACCTGGGCGACCTGTCCTTGCGCTACCTCAAGCGGGAGCTGCGGGCGGAGTTGTCGGCCGACGACGGCCAGCTCTCCCTCGACGGCGGTGACGAGGACGCAACGAGCGACGCCGAGATGGTCCGCGCCAGGGCCGTGCTCGATCTCGCCCAGGCGCTGGCCCACGACCTCGAGGAGCGCGGCGGCACCACACTGCTGCGCGACGTCGAGCTGCCGCTGGTCGAGGTGCTCGCCGACGTGGAGCGGATCGGCATCGGGGTCGACGTCGATCACCTCGCCGGCCTCGAGGCGAGCTACGGCGCCGAGGTCAAGAGCGTTGCCCAGGCTGCCCACGCGACCATCGGGCGGGAGTTCAACCTGGGTTCGCCCAAGCAGCTGCAGGAGATCCTGTTCGGTGAGCTCGGCCTGCCGAAGACCAAGAAGATCAAGAGCGGCTACACCACCGACGCCGATGCCTTGCAGTGGTTGGCCGCCCAGTCCGACCACCCGCTGCTCGAGCTGCTGCTGCGGCACCGCGACGTGTCGCGGCTCAAGTCCATCGTCGACTCACTGATCCCGATGGTCGACGAGCACGGGCGCATCCACACCACGTTCAACCAGATGATCGCCGCGACCGGCCGGTTGTCCTCGACCGATCCCAACCTGCAGAACATCCCGATCCGCACCGCCGAGGGCCGGGAGATTCGTCGCGCCTTCGTCGTCGGTCCGGACTTCGAGCTGCTGATGACCGCCGACTACAGCCAGATCGAGATGCGCATCATGGCGCACCTGTCGGGCGACCCGGGGCTCATCGAGGCCTTCGTCTCGGGGGAGGACCTGCACACGTACGTCGCCTCGCAAGCCTTCGGCGTCCCCGTCGCCGCTGTCGACCCCGAAATGCGCCGTCGCATCAAGGCGATGTCGTACGGGCTGGCGTACGGGCTCTCCGCGTACGGGCTCTCACAGCAACTCGGCATCGGCACCGACGAGGCGAAGGCGCAGATGGAGGCGTACTTCTCCCGTTTCGGCGGCGTGCGCGACTACCTCGCCGGCATCGTCGACGTGGCGCGCCGCGACGGTTACACGGAGACGATCCTCGGGCGGCGGCGCTATCTGCCGGACCTCACGAGCGACAACTTCCAGCGACGTCAGATGGCCGAGCGGATGGCCCTCAACGCGCCCATCCAAGGCTCCGCCGCGGACATCATCAAGATCGCGATGCTGCGGGTGGCCGAGGAGCTAACCGCCGCCGGCCTGCGCTCCCGGTTGCTCCTGCAGGTGCACGACGAGCTCGTCCTCGAAGTGGCATCCGGTGAGAGGGAGACAGTCGAAGAATTGGTACGACGGGAGATGGGCGGGGCGTATGACTTATGTGTGCCGCTTGATGTCTCCGTCGGTGTCGGCCGCACGTGGGACGACGCCGGTCACTGACGCTTCTGCCCCATCGGCGAGAGGATGCGGATGATGGACCCCCTTGTTGAGGCCACGCGGTCGATGCCGGAGGACCTGCCCCCCGGCCCGATGTCCCGCGCGGCGCGCACGCTCGGGCTCACAGACGACGCGCCGCCGCTCGTGCGTGGCACGCGCGCGTGGTGGCTGCGCGCAGCGGTCCTCGCGGCGGGCCTCCTGGTCATGGTGGCGCTCGTCGCCCTGGGCGGCTGACGGTGGCAACCGGCGGCTCGCTCGGCATCGGCATGGTCGGCTACGCGTTCATGGGCGCCGCGCACTCCCAGGCATGGCGCACCGCGGGCAGGGTGTTCGACCTGCCGTTGCGACCCGACATGGTCGCCCTGTGCGGCCGCAACGCGGCAGCGGCCGGAGCGGCGGCCGTGCGGCTCGGCTGGTCAGCGGTGGAGACGGATTGGCGACAGCTGATCGCGCGCGACGACGTCCACCTCATCGACATCTGCACTCCGGGTGACAGCCACGCCGAGATCGCGATCGCGGCGCTCGAGGCCGGCAAGCACGTACTCTGCGAGAAGCCGCTCGCCAACACGGTGGCCGAGGCCGAGGCGATGGTCGCTGCTGCCGAGGTCGCCCGCGGCAAAGGCATCCGCTCGATGGTCGCGTTCAACTTCCGGCGGGTGCCGGCGATCGCCCTCGCGCGGTCCCTGGTCGCGTCGGGGCGGCTGGGGACGATCCGCCACGTGCGGGCGGTCTACCTCCAGGACTGGATCGTCGACCCGCAATTCCCGCTGGTGTGGCGCTTGCAGAAGGACAAGGCGGGCTCCGGCGCCGTCGGCGACATCGGCGCCCACATCGTGGACGCGGCGCAGTTCATCCTTGGCGACGTGCTGACCGGCGTGTCGGCGCTCACGGAGACGTTCATCAAGGAGCGGCCGTTGCCCGTGGCGGAGGGCGGTCCGGAAGGCGTTGCCGGTGATGCCGGCCGTGCGGGCGACGCCGGCCGTACCGCTGGCGTGGGGCCCGTGACGGTCGATGACGCGGCGCTGTTCTTCGGGCGGTTCGCCGGGGGAGCCCTTGCGTCCTTCGAGGCGACGCGTTTCGCGGCCGGCCGCAAGAACTCGCTGCGGATCGAGGTGAATGGGTCAGCTGGGAGTCTCTCGTTCGACATGGAGTCGATGAACGAGCTTTGGTTTTTCGACAACACCGAGGACGCGCACATGGCCGGCTTCCGGCGCATTCTCGTCACCGAACCCACCCACCCGTACATGGACGCGTGGTGGCCGCCCGGGCACATCATCGGTTACGAACACACGTTCACGCACGAGGTGCGGGATCTGTTGTTCGCGATCGCGGATGGCACGGACCCGGCACCGTCCTTTGCCGACGGGCTCCAAGTGCAGCGCGTGCTGGCCGCGGTCGAGTCGAGCGCGGCCAACGAATCCACCTGGCAAGCCATCGCCGCCGCGCCGTCCTGACTCCGGCCCCGCCGTGCCGCGCCGTCCTGACTCCGGGACTGGCGCGTCTCGTGGCCGTTAGGCCTTTTGGATCGCCGCATCGGTGAAGGTGCAGCCGGCGTTCCACAGGAGGTAGCTGTCGATGCCGTCGTCGTGCGCTGCCTTGATCTGAGCCGTGACCTGCGCCGCGGTGTAGCCGTAAAAGTCCTGCAGCCACGGCACAACCGTCGCGTTCGTGCCCTTCAGGTCCTTCTGGAAGTCCTTCAGGGATCGCTGCACGATTTCGTACGGGTGCGTGGTCGGGTCGGCGAGCTTGTATTCGCCCGGTCCCCAGTGCGACGGGTAGACCATCGGGGCGACGTAGTCGACGTACTTGCCCAGCAGCGGGATGTCCTGGGCGATCTCGGCGGGCCGGGTGGCCGCGATGCCGAACACGGAAACGCCGATGGAGGTCTTTGTGCCGGCGGCGGCGATGGCCAGACGCGTCTCGTGCACGAACTCCGCAACGTCCACGGCCGGCACCTTCGACACGCCGACGATTTTCATCTTGTTCATCTTGCCGTCGGGACGGCGTACGTAGTCGAACAGGATGTCGTCGAAGCCGAGCTTTGCCGCTTCGACGGCGATGTCGTTGTTGTAGTCGCGTACCAGTTTGTTGGCGAAGTTCGTGAACGCGAACTTCTTCTTCGGGCCCCCGCCGTAGGTGCCGACGAACGGCACGCCGCCCGGCGTTTGGATGACGGCGTCCTGATGACCGTGCGACCAAGCCCAAGCGGCCAACGTCGGGTCGCGGAAGCACACGAGCCGGCCGATGACACGGCCGCCCGCCGCATGAATCTCGTCGATCGCCTTCCGCGCGTCATAGATCTTCTTCGCGGCACCCGTCTGCTGCACCAAGGGCACGTGCGAGGCGTAGCTGACGTAGCCGTCCTCGTCCTTGATGTCGAGTTCGATCGCCGTGAGACGACCGGCCTTGAGGAGTTTCATGACGGGATCGTGCAGCGGCTTGTAGGCCCACGCCGACGCCGTCATGTGCACGGCGCGCGTGACAGGCAACGCGGAGATGACGCTGACATTGACGTCGGTCACGTTGCCGGCGTTGTCCTTGGCTTCGACGATGAAGGCGGCGGGAGCTTTGGCGAAATTCATGACGAAGGCGCCGGTGGCTGTCGCCGTCGCGGTCTGATCTGCCGCCGTGACCATCTGTCCGGGATCGCTCGTGCCCGTCAGCCTCACTGCCGTCTGGCCGGCCGCGAGGGCCTTGAGCGGCGCGACCATAAGCTTGGGGGCGGTCGTGTCCACCGTGAACGACCGCTCGATCTTGCCGCCCGGCAGGCCGGCACCCGCGATCACCAACGCGTGCCTGCCGTCCGCCAGGGGCGTCGCCGGCTTCCACGTCAATGTCGTCCCCGACGTCACGGCCGGCACGGTTGCGCCGTCGATGCTGATGGTGGCGCCCTCTGCCGCAGGCCCGTCGAGCGTGACGACCACGGTGGCCAGCGAGGCCTTGTTGATGATCGCCCCGTCGGCGGGCGCGGTCACGTCCGTACTCGCGGGAGCGCTCGATCCGGGCGGCGTCGATCCGGTTGATGTCGGGGAGCCGGGGGAGGTGTTCGCGGCGGGTGTCGCGGCGCCCGTGGAGCCCCTTGTGACGAGATAGGTGACGACCATCGCGATCACGGCCGCGGCGGCGATGATGCCGACCCAGAGGCCTGTGCGGGGGCGCCGGGGCATGGCGGTGTCGAACACGAACTGCTCCTCGGGTAATTCTGGGTGCGTGCAACCTGTGAGTGTTGACACGCGTCAACGCAGGAGACGGTTCCGCCTTCATCCTGGCGTTGCGACTGACTCAGGCTGATGCCGGGTCGTACTCTGTCACAAATTCGGGCGCTGTCACCCAAACCACGCAAAAGGAGCACTACCGGATATGCCTGCTCGTCGCCTGCTCGTCGTCCTCGCTGCCGCCGCAGTAGCAACGGCATCCTGCACGACAACCGGCGGCGGAAGTCTGCCCGGTCCCACCGGTCCCCTCGCGACCTCGACGACCTCGACGACCTCGACGACGGGTCCGCAGTCACCGGCGTCCTCTGCAACCGGCGGCACCCAGCCCTCCGGCACCGCGACGAGCATCGCGGTCTCGCCTTCCCCGTCGACCTCGGCGGGGACCGTCGCCGGCAATACGAAGACCATCGCCAGGACGGTGCACGCGGACGAACTCGGCGTCGTGCCGGTCCTGATGTACCACCAGCTGGTCGCCACCCCTGGCAAAGACCGCTACAACGAGACGCCTGCGGCCTTCCTGGCCGAGCTCACCCGCCTCGAAAGGGACGGCTACGTGCCGATCACGGCCGCCCAGTTCGCGGCCGGCGCCATCGACGTGCCGGCCGGCAAGCACCCTGTGGTGCTGACGTTCGACGACGCGACCACCAGCCAGTTCCAGTTGGGTGCGGACGACCACCCGGTGCCCGACTGCGCCGTCGGCATCATGCAGGCCTTCGCGGAGACCCATCCGGACTTCCCGGCCCGCGCGACGTTCTTCGTCAACAAGGGCGCGTTCGCCAAAACGCCGAATCCGCTGCAGTGGCTGACCGACAACGGTTTCGAGGTGGCGGTCCACACGGTGAGCCACGCGAATCTCGGCACGTTGACGGATGCCAAGGTGCAGAAGGAGATCGGCGACAACTTCCAGACCATCCTCGCGGCCACCGGGAAAGCGCCGACGACGTTCGCGCTGCCGTACGGCGTGCACGCAAAGAACCGCGTACTGGAGCTCCGCGGCACGACCGGCGGCAAGTCGTACTCGATTTCCGGCGTCTTCCTCGTCGGGTCGGACCCATCGAAGTCACCGTTCCGCAAGGGCTTCGACGTCGCGAACATTCACCGCATCCGGTCACAGTCGACGCCCGGGGGACCGAACGACCAGCCGTACGAGAGCGCGGCCGAACTCACCGTTCTCGAACAGCACCCTGAGCGGCTCTACACGTCGGACGGCGACCCGAAGGTCGTGTCGTACCCCAAGAGCCGTGCGAAGGACGTCGGCACCCTCCCCGCCGGCCTCGTCCGCAACGCGTACTAACCCTTACTGCACACGAGAATCAGCGTGCCCGGAACCAGGGCGCCCCGCTCCGGTGACCACTGACCCCACACGCCGTCGTGGCCGTCCGGCCACTCGGGCTCGACGACGTCCAGCAGCTTGAGGCCGGCGGTCACCGCTTCGCGCACACGGTCGCCCACCGTCCGGTGATGTTCGGCGTACGACGGGCTCCCCAGCTCGTCGTATTCGATGTACGCACGTCGATCGAAGTACGACATCCGCACGTCCAGGTCCTCCGCGCCCGGGGTGTCGGGGAAGCACCAGCGGAACGGGTGGGTGACCGAAAATGCAAACCGCCCGCCGGGCCGCAGGACGCGCACGGCC
>JAVEEB010000423.1 GCA_030840665.1 Frankiaceae bacterium
GCCAACGCGGCGGCGAGCCGATCACCGGCAGCCGGCACGTCGATCGGCGCGAGGGCGTCCACGCCGAACGACACGGCGAACAACGAATCAGCGGCCTGCCCGTCCAGCACCGCCACGGTCGAGCGAACGTGACGCGGATTCGTGTTGCGGGCCAGCACCTGACCCCAGCCCTCCGGCGCCAGGTCCGCTCGATCGTGGGTGACGAGCAGCAACTCGGCGACGTCGTGCGGCGGCGTCGACGGGTCTAGGATCCGGTCGAGCAGCGCGTGCGCCGCCCCCTCGGCCAGCTCCTCCATCCGTCTGCTGGCCTGCACCGCCTGCTGGTGCTGCTGGCCGCGCCGGCGGGCACGCTTCTTTTGACGGGATGTGGGCACGCGACCACCTACCTCGCTCGGCGCTTCCAGCGTCTCAGACCCGGTGCCGATTTTCACTGCCGGCGGCTTCCCCATTGCCGCCTGTCAAGATCGCCGGTTGTCGCTGTTTTCTGGTCCGCCACCGGACTGTCTGATGGACCTAGCGCTCATCCGTGTCGCCGGAAGCCCAAGGTGAGAGCAGGTGGCCTACTCCTACTCCCACTCGATCGTGCCGGGCGGCTTGCTCGTCACGTCGAGCGTCACGCGGTTGATTTCCCTGACCTCGTTGGTGATGCGCGTCGAGATGCGCGCCAGCACGTCGTACGGGACACGGGACCAGTCGGCCGTCATCGCGTCCTCGCTCGATACGGGCCGCAACACCACGGGATGACCGTACGTGCGCCCGTCCCCCTGCACGCCGACCGACCGCACATCCGCGAGCAGCACGACGGGGCACTGCCAGATCTCGCGATCCAAGCCGGCGCGAGTCAGCTCTTCGCGCGCGATCGCGTCCGCCTCGCGCAGGATCGCGAGGCGCTCACCGGTCACCTCGCCGACGATGCGGATGCCGAGCCCGGGCCCCGGGAAAGGCTGTCGCCACACGATTTCCGACGGCAGGCCGAGCTCTTCGCCGACGCGGCGTACCTCGTCCTTGAAGAGCGCGCGCAGCGGCTCCACCAGAGCGAACTGCAAGTCGTCCGGTAGGCCGCCGACGTTGTGATGGGACTTGATGTTTGCGGTGCCTTCACCGCCGCCGGATTCCACGACATCGGGGTACAACGTGCCCTGCACGAGGAAGTCGACCGTCTCCCCGTGCGCGCCCGCATCGGCGATGACCTCGCGAGCCGCCGCCTCGAACACGCGGATGAACTCGCGACCGATAATTTTGCGCTTCTGCTCGGGGTCGCTCACACCGGCCAGTGCCGACAAGAACTGGCCAGCGACCGACGCCACTTTCAGCGTCACCCCGGTGGAGGCGACGAAGTCCTGCTCCACCTGCTCGGCCTCGCCCTTGCGTAGCAGGCCGTGGTCGACGAAAACGCACGTGAGCTGGTCACCGACAGCCCGGTGTACCAGCGCGGCCGCGACCGCCGAGTCGACGCCCCCGGACAGACCGCAGACCACCCGCTTGTCGCCGACCTGTGCGCGGATGCGCCCGACCTGCTCGTCGACGATGTTGACCATCGTCCACGTGGGTCGGCAGCCGGCAGCGTCGTACAAGAAGCGCTTGAGAACTTCCTGTCCCTGCTCGGTGTGCATGACCTCCGGGTGGAACTGGACGCCGTACAGGCCGCGGGTGATGTCCTCGATCGCGGCGACCGGCGTGGTCGGCGTGGAGGCCGTGACGGTAAACCCGGGCGGGGCCGCGGTGACGGCGTCGCCGTGGGACATCCACACCGACTGCTCGGCGGGCTGCCCGACGAAGAGTCGGCCGGGATCGACGACGGTCAGCGCGGTGCGGCCGTATTCGGCGACGCCCGTCGGTGCGACCGTCCCGCCGAGCGCTGCCGTCATGGCCTGGTGGCCGTAGCAGATCCCGAGGGTCGGGACGCCCGTCGAGAAGAAGCCCGCGGGCACCTGCGGGGCTCCCGGCGCGTAGACCGACGACGGACCGCCGGACAGGATCACGGCCTTGGGCTTGCGCGCCGCGATCTCCTCCGCGGTGATCGTCGACGGCACGATCTCGGAATAGACGTGGCACTCGCGGACGCGGCGGGCGATCAGCTGCGCGTACTGGGCGCCGAAGTCGACGACGAGGACGGTGTCGTAGTCACCGGGGATGCTCACGGGCTGGCGGTGTCCGATCTTCCTGCGGTACGGCGGGCGGTACCGCCCATGGTATCGGCGCAGCCCTGTCTCGCTGGGGCCAGCCTGACGCGCTTGTCCACAGGGCCCACAGTGTCCACAGGTGCCCCTCGCGCCACGGCCCGACCGGCTCGTTCGACCTAGCGTCGCCCCTGTCGTCAACAGCGGGAGGCAGTGCGATGGACGCACAGGTACGGGCGTGGCTGGACCAGCAGGATTCACTCGTGGCGGACAACATCCGTCGCCACGGTTGGCACATCGAGTTCGTCTTCGGCGAGGAGGAAGACGACGAGACGTCCTTCGCGTACACCGTGGGGATGTTCGGTCACGGCCATCCGGAGCTGCTCATCTTCGGCGTCTCGCCACACACGGCCGCGGGGGTGCTCAACGAACTCGGTGACCGAATCTGCTCGGGTGGCGACCTCCTTGCCGGGACGGTGCTCACGTTGCACGCGGGCTCGCGCCGCGTCGTGCCCGAGGTGGTGCCGAACCCCGGGGACATCGTCTTCACGGCGAATCGGCATTTTCGGCGGGCCGACGAAGCGTCGGTGCCCGTCCTGCAGCTGACCTGGGACGATCACAAGGGCCTGTTCCCGTGGGAGGCGGGTTACTCGCTCCCGGACTGGCTCCAACCGCGGCCAGGCACATTTTCGGCGTGAGCGCACGACTCGGGGGCTCCCGGCCCACACGGACCACGCAACATGGCGGAGACTCGGGCCATGGCACCCGCTCGTTCGACCACCGTCCGTGACCTGCGCCGCGGAAACCGCGCCACCGTGCTGTGGGAATTGTTTCTCGACGGGCACCTGAGTCGCCAGCAGCTCACGGCCCGCACAGCACTGAGCGCCGGTACGGTGACGAACGTCACCAGCGATCTGCTGAGCGAGGGCGTCCTGATCGACGTCGGCTCCGAAGACTCGGAGGGTGGTCGGCCGCGCGGCGTCCTGGGGATCAATCCGGGGTACGCGTCGGTGATCGGCGTCGACCTTGCCGAACGCATGGTCCTCGTCGAGATCTTCGACATGGCCATGACGGTTCTCGCGTCGCACACCTCACGGCTGTCCTCCGCCGACCTCGACGCGACCGAGGTTGCGCAGCACATCCTCGACGGAATGCGCATCGTGATCGAGGCCTCGGGCGTGCAACCCAAGCAGGTTCTAGGCGTCGGCGTCGGCGTTCCTGGCCTTGTCGAGCACGGCCCCGATGACCTGGTGCACGGTCAGAGCGTCGGCTGGCGCGGGATCCCCCTCGGCCGGATGCTCCGCGCCGAGACGCAGATCCCGGTGCTCGTCGAGAACGGGGCCAACACACGCGGCCAGGGCGAGATGTGGTTCGGGGCCGGCCGCGGAGCCGACAACGTGATCGTGGCCCTTATCGGCACGGGAGTCGGCGCGAGCATCACGGCCGACGGCTCCCTCTACCGCGGCGCAACCAGCAGCGCCGGCGAGTGGGGCCACATCACCAGTGAGCTCGGCGGCCGGCTCTGCCGTTGCGGCGCGCTGGGCTGTCTCGAGGCCTACGTGGGGGCAGGATTCTTTGCGAGCCGGTACGCCGAACTTGCCGGCAGTGACGCTCTCATCGACGGCTCACTCATCGACGCGGCCGCCGCGGGCGGGAACGC
>JAVEEB010000468.1 GCA_030840665.1 Frankiaceae bacterium
TACCGTGTGCTGCTCGCGCCGACAGTCCCCCACCAGTTCGCGTCGACGTCGGCGACGATGGTCCTCGTCGCCTACTGACCGGCGCGCCGACCGTCAGGTGCCTGACACGACGGACAGCCTTTGCTGCGCTGTGCCGGTCCCTACCGGCGTAGCGCAGCAACGGGCCGGCAACCTGCCGTCGGGGGGCGCCGAGCGCTAGTAGGCGCGGCCGAAAATGATGCGCTGGCCGTACGCCGACGGCTGACCGCAGCGAACGCAGGTGCCCGTCTCCGCCTTACCGCCGAGGGGCACGTTCCGCGGCGTTGCCTTGGTGACTTCCTTGATGTCGTCCTCGCACTCGGGCCGCCCGCAATGCAGCACCAGCGCCCAACCCGTGGTGACCGCCTCGACGAACGCCTCCCAGTCGTCGACCGGGGTCGTGTGCTCCTCGCGGAAGGCCGTCGCCCGCGCGAGCAGGAACTCCTGGAAATCCTCAAGCACCACAGGGATCTTCGCGACGAGCTCGGCCAGCGGCACAGCCAGTTTGCCGTCCTCGCTGATGCGCAGTGCCATCGTGGCGACCCCCGCCTCGAGGTCGCGGCCGCCGATCTCCAGCCGCACGGGGACGCCCTTCATCTCCCAGTCGTTGTACTTGAACCCCGGCGACAGGTTCACGCGCAGGTCAACGTGTACGCGCACGCCAACAGCCCGCAACTCCGCGGCAACCTGCTGGGCCGCGGCGGTCGTCGTCTCGAGCAGCTCCGCCTTGCCGAGCGGCACGATCACGACCTGGTACGGCGCCAGCCGCGGCGGCAGCACCAGGCCCTTGTCGTCGCCGTGCGTCATGATGATGCCGCCGATCATGCGGGTGCTCATCCCCCACGACGCCGTGTGGCACAACGTGCGGCCGCCGGTCTCGTCCGCGTACTGAATGTCGAACGCCTTCGCGAAACTCGTGCCGAGGTAGTGCGACGTGCCGGCCTGCAACGCCCGGCCATCGCGCATCATGCCCTCGATCGAGAACGTCTTGTCAGCCCCCGCAAAACGTTCACCGGCCGTCTTCTCGCCGCTGACGACGGGCATCGCCGCGATGTTGGTGGCCACGTCGACGTAGGTCGCGAGCCCGACCATGGTCTCGCGCATCGCGTCGGCCTCGTCGGCGTGTGCGGTGTGCACCTCGTGCCACAAGAATTCCGTCGTACGAAGGAAAAGTCTCGGGCGGAGCTCCCAGCGGACCACGTTCGCCCACTGGTTGATGAGCAGGGGCAGGTCGCGGTACGACGAGATCCACTTGCTGAACATCTCGCCGATGATGGTCTCGGACGTGGGGCGTACGACGAGCGCTTCCTCGAGCTTCTTGCCGCCGGCGTGCGTCACCACGGCGAGCTCGGGCGCAAAGCCCTCGACGTGGTCGGCTTCGCGCGTCAGGTACGACTCGGGGATGAACAGCGGGAAGTACGCGTTTTGATGGCCGGTCGCCTTGATGCGGGTGTCGAGCTCCTTCTGGAGAAGCTCCCAGATCGCATACCCGTACGGCCGGATGACCATCGTGCCCTTGGCCGGCCCGCGGTCGGCGAGCTCGGCGCGCACGACGAGTTCGTTGTACCAGGCGGAGAAGTCCTCGGACTGCGGCGTAACCGCGTGCTCATTACCCTTTTTGCTCACCGGGGGAGATTACCGGGCCGGGCAGGTCAGTCGCGGATGCGGGCGCCGGGGACCGGCCCGTGCGCGCGCCGCACCGTCCGGCAGACGCCCATCCCGGCGAGCGCCGCCGCGAGGTCGATCGCCTGCGCCCCAGTCGAGACCAGGAACGCCACAGTCGGACCGGACCCGGACACCACCGCCCCGACCGCGCCCAGCTCGCGCCCCGCCTCGAGCGTGCGGCGCAGCTCCGGGCGCAGGCGCAAGGCCGCGGGCTGCAGATCGTTCGACAACGCGGTGCCCAGGGCGGCCGCGTCCCCCGCGCGCAACGCGCTCATCACCCGCTCCGCGGAGCCCCACGGGTGCAGCCCGCCGACCGCGCGCATGCGGTCGAGCTCTGCGTAGACGGACGGGGTAGACAGGCCGCCATCGGCGAGCGCGAGCACCCAGTGGTACTGCCCGTGCCCCAGCACTTCGGTCAGGTGTTCGCCCCGCCCCGTGCCGAGGGCCGTGCCGCCGTGCAACGAGAAGGGAACGTCGCTGCCGAGCTCCGCGGCGAGCTCCAACAACACCCCGCGCGGGATGCCCGTGCCCCACAGCGCGTCGCACGCCACGAGGGCGGCCGCCGCGTCGGCACTGCCGCCCGCCATGCCACCGGCCACCGGAATGCCCTTGTCGAGCACGAAATGCACGTCCGCGGGAACGCCCGCGTGCGCAGCCAGTAGCCGTGCCGCGCGGACGGCCAGGTTGTCGTCGTCGTCGGGCACGGCGCGGGCGCCGTCGCCGCGCACCTCGATCGTGACATCGCCCGCACCCGGCTGCGCCGCGAGTTCGTCGTACAGGGAAACGGCTTGGTAGATCGTCGTGAGCTCGTGGAACCCGTCCTCACGACGCTCACCACAACCCAGGAAGAGGTTGATCTTCGCGGGCGCGCGAACAACAACGGTCGAGGTCATGGAGTGACCGATGATAGGCCGGCCGCGGCGATGCGGGCGAAGTCGGTCACAGTGAGCTGCTCACCCCTCGCGCCCGGATCGACGCCCGCGGCGCGCAGCACCCGCTCGGCGGCCGGCGCGTCCCCCGCCCAACCCGCCAAGGCCGCCCGCAACGTCTTGCGGCGTTGGGCGAACGCCGCGTCGACCACCGCGAAGACCGCGCGGCGATCGACCGCGACCGCCGGCGGGTCGCGCCGGGTCAAGAGCACCAGCCCGGAGTCGACGTTCGGCACGGGCCAAAAAACGTGCCTGGACACGGATCCGGACCGCTTCGCCTCGGCATACCAGGCGGTTTTCACTGAAGGCACACCATAAATCTTATTGCCCGGGGCCGCGGTCAACCGGTCCGCGACCTCCGCCTGCACGAGGATCAACGCGGTGCGCAACGACTCGAAACGCTCCAGCAGGTGCAAGAGGATCGGCACGCCGACGTTGTACGGCAGGTTCGCGACGAGCGCCGTCGGCGCGACCGGCAGCGTCTTGATCCCGGCGGCGTCGGCTTCGATCACGTGCAAGCGGCCGCCGGCTGCGGGTTGCCGCTCCGCCACCGTCGACGGCAGCAGGCGCGCAAGCCGCGCGTCGATCTCGACGGCCGTCACCGACGCCCCGGTGTCGAGCAGCCCGAGGGTGAGTGAGCCGAGGCCCGGGCCGACCTCCAGGACGTGGTCGTCGGCGGTCACTCCCGCGAGCCGCACGATGCGGCGGATCGTGTTGGCGTCGTGGACGAAGTTCTGCCCGAGGGTCTTCGTCGGTGTGAGGTCGAGACCCGCGGCGAGCGCCCGGATATCAGCCGCGCCGAGCAGACCGTCGTCGAACGCGGACACCTACAGGTACTTGCCGCAGACCGGCCACGGATGGCGGCCCTCGCGCTGGTAGAGCAGCCACGCGCGGTGCGTCTGCTCGTAGATCGACGCGTCCGCCGGATCGCCGGAGCCGCCGACCGACTGCCACGTGCCCAGGAGGAATTGGTACAGGCCGTGGTACGGGCCGTCGCGGCTGTGCACGTTGTTGCCCGACTCGCAGCTCGCGAGAGCGCGCCAGTTGAGGCCGCCGAACGTCGGATAGCCGTTGGAGGAGACCGAGACCACCGGCTTGGGGACCAAGGTGCCGTACGCCACGACCGTGTCGCGGGGAGCCGTCTTGACGGTGCTGCTGACGAGGGCCCGGCGGTACAGCTTGCCGTCGCGGTAGGTCAGCGCCCAGACCTGCGTGGCCGCCCCCGGCGACCCCGTGCGGACGAGCCGTTCCTTGCCGCGCGCCAGGCGCGGGTCGGCGACGCTGGTGCGCCCGAACTCTAGGCGGACGGTCGCGGTGACGCGCTTGCCGACCACGCGGGCGACCGCGATGGCCTGCCCGTGCTGGACCTTGGCAGTGAGCGCGGGCGTGACGACGTCGGCGGGGCGAACCCGGACTTTCAGTTCCGCGAGCACCTCGGCGACCGTGGCGGTGCGCGTCCACGCCTTGGTGAGGTGCCCGTCGACGCGAACCGTGACCAGCTGGGCCGCACGATCCTGGGTGAACGCCCGGCGCTCGGACCGCGACGCGGCGTCAGCCAGCTCGGCGGCACGCCTCGCCAGCGCAGCGGTCTCCGCGGGCGTCAGAGGCGTCGCACTGGGCGTCGGGATGGCCGCCTCGGCGACAGGCAGCACGTTCCCTGACGCCTGAGGCGCCGGCCGGGAGGGGGAAACGGCGAGGAAACCAGCGCAGCTGCCGGCCACGACCAGCGCGGCGAGGCCACGGACGGCCTGCCGAGAGCTCAAGCTGCGCACCCGCGCGTCCCCTTTCCGTCGTGGTAGTTGGGGAGCACGCTAACGCCCCTGGTCACGGAGGGGCAAAACGGCCCGCCCACTTGTGCATCGGCGCGGGCAGCGCCTCGTATTGAGGACAGCGGCCGACCCGATGGGGCCGGCCGCTGTCGCTAGGCGCGCTGGGACAGGTCAGGTGCCGAAAACCTGGAACTCCCACAGCGAATACCCGTATGCGGTGGCGCGTGCCGTGCCGTTCATCCGCACATACCGGCCCGACCCGCTGACCGTCAGCGTCTGCACGCCGCCGGTGCCTGTCGTGGTGCTGTAGATGGTCGTCCAGGGTCCGGTCGCCGAGGCGGCGGTCTGGATCTGGAACGCCTTGCCGTACGCGGCCTCCCAGTTCAGGACCACCTTGTTGATGCTGTGCGTGGCGCCGAGGTCGACCTGCAGCCACTGCGGGTCGCTGAACGCGCTCGACCAGCGGGTGCCGGTGTTGCCGTCCGTCGCGAGGGCCGCACCCGAGCCGGCGTTCTCGCTGGAGGAGGCGGTAGTCGCCTTGCCCTGCGAGAGCAACGTGCTCGTGCCGCCGCCCGGCGTGCCCTGAACGCCGAACTCCCACAGGGAGTAGCCCCATTGCGTCGTGCGCGCCGTGCCGTACATCCGCACGTACCTACCGCTGCCGGTCACGGCCAGCGTCTGGTTGCCGCCCGTACCCGTCGTGGTGGTGTAGATCGACGTCCAGTTCGTGCCGTCCTGCGACGTCTGGAGCTGGAACGACTTCGCGGCCGCCGTCTCCCAGTTGAGGTTGACCGACGTGATGTTGTACGACTGGCCGAGATCGACCCGGATCCACTGCGGGTCGACGGCCTGCGCGCTCTCCCAGCGGGTGCCCGTGTTGCCGTCCACGGCCATCGCGGCCGTGTTGCCGCCGAGCACGCTGGACGCCGTCGCCGGCTTACCCTGTGCAACGTTCGTCCCGTTGGTGATGGTGGGCGTTGGCGTTGGCGTGGGCGTGGGCGTCGGGGTGACCGTGCCTGTGCCACCGCCCGGGAGGGACCACTTCTGCCCCGCCGCGCCCGTGCAGTCGGAGATGTCGAGCGCGGTGCCGTTCGTCGTGGAGTTGGCGGGGTCGTCGAGGCAGCGGCCGGACTGCGGGTTCTTGTAGCCGC
>JAVEEB010000192.1 GCA_030840665.1 Frankiaceae bacterium
GACCAGGGTCATCGTCGCGCCGTTCAACGGCACACCCACCTTGTACGGACCGTCCGACACGAAGTTCGCCCGGAAGGCCGGGCTGCCCGGCAGGTAGGCCATCGACTCGACGGGCACAGCGGAGGCCGCGGTCAGCGCCATCATGTTGAGGAAATCCGCGGCGGGCGCCTTGAGGGTCACCACGAGCGTCCGGTCGTCCGGCGTCGCGAGGCCGGCCACAACGTGCGTTTCCATGTAGGCCGAGATCTGGTTGGCCGTCGCCTTGGCCGTCAGCGCGCTGAAGCCGGCGCAGAACTCGGCGAGGCCGGCGATCACTTCCGTGAAGTAGGACGCGTAGACGCCGCCGGCGACCGGATTGCATTGCCGCTTGATGCCGCGCGCGAAGTCGCTGCTGGTCACGGCCCGCGAGGGAGTGAGGTCCCAGGCCACACCGGCGCGGAGGGTGAACGTGTAGATGGTGCCGTCCACAGGGAGCGGCACGTCCGTCGCCGCATCGGGCACGACGCGGCCGACGACATCGCTGAACTGGCTGGACGGGGCGTACGACACCAGCTGGCGACTGAGCCCGTGCAGCAAGCTCTGGGTCGGCGTCGATGAGGTCGTGAAGTCGAGGACGTCGATGTCGTGACCGCCGACGAGCTTGAGCACGCCCCCCGGGACGGGCTTGCCGGAGCTGCTGGGAGTGCCCGGCGCGGGGCTCACGGGTCCGCCGGACTGCGACCCGCCTGCCGGTGACCCGGAGGTCGCCGGGCCGCCGGGACTCGTCCCCGAGCTCGACGGCAGGTCCACCTTCGTGCACCCGCTGAGGACGCCCCCACCCAGGACTAGCCCGGTCAGGCCGAGGACGGCAGCCGCAATTCGCCCGTGGCCTCGGTCAGCCGCGCGCGCCCCCATCGTCGGCCTAGAGCTCGGCGAAGCGGCAGATCTTCGCGAACTCATCCGCGTCGAGGCTCGCGCCGCCGACGAGCGCGCCGTCGACGTCGGGCTCGGCCATGATCTCGGCGACGTTCGAGGACTTCACGGACCCGCCGTAGAGCACCCGGACGGCGTCCGCGAGGTCGGCGGAGTACAGCTCCTGCAGGCGGTTGCGGATCGCAGCGCACACTTCCTGCGCATCCTGCGGGGTCGCGACCTTGCCGGTGCCGATGGCCCACACGGGCTCGTAGGCGATCACGATGGTGCGGGCCTGCTCGGCCGGGATCCCGACGAGGCCGCCGTCGAGCTGCGCCAAGGTGTGCGCGATCTGGTTGCCCGCCTCGCGGATCTCCAGGGGCTCGCCCACGCAGAGGATCGGCAGCAGCCCGTTCGCGAACGCGGCCTTCACCTTCGCGTTGAGCAGCTCCTCGGCCTCCCCGTGGTACTGGCGGCGCTCGCTGTGCCCGACCAGCACGTAGGTGCAGCCCAGCTTCGCGAGCATCGAGCCCGAGATCTCACCGGTGTACGCGCCGGACGCGTGCGCCGACAGGTCCTGCGCGCCGTACGAGAGGAGGAGCTTGTCACCGTCGATGAGGGTCTGGACGGAACGGATATCCGTGTACGGCGGGATGATGCAGACCTCGGTGGAGTCGTACACCTTCTCGGGCAGCGAGAACGCCAGCTTCTGCGTCAGCGCGATGGCCTCGAGGTGGTTGCAGTTCATCTTCCAGTTGCCGGCCATGAGCGGCTTGCGGGCTGACGTAGGCAACTCAGGACTCCAAAATGGTGATGCCCGGGAGCTGCTTGCCCTCGAGGTATTCCAGGCTCGCGCCGCCGCCGGTCGAGATGTGACCGAACTGGTCGTCACTGAAGCCGAGCTTGCGCACGGCCGCGGCCGAGTCGCCGCCGCCGACGACCGTCAGGCCGTCGACCTTCGTGAGCGCCTCGGCCACCGCGAGGGTGCCGCCGGCGAACGCGTCGAACTCGAAGACGCCCATCGGGCCGTTCCAGAACACGGTTTTGGCGTCCGCCAACTTGCTGGCGAACAGCTCGCGGGACTGCGGGCCGATGTCGAGGCCTTCGCGGTCGGCGGGGATCTCGGTCGCGGGGACGATGACGACGTTGGCCGTGGGTGAGAAGTCGTCGGCGGCAAGGATGTCGACGGGCAGGACGAGGTCCACGCCGCGTTTTTCGGCCTCGGCGAGGAAGCCGCGGACGACGTCGAGCTGGTCGGCCTCGAGGAGTGACTTGCCGACCTCGTGACCCTGCGCCTTGAGGAACGTGTACGCCATACCGCCGCCGATCAGCAGGCGGTCGACGCTGCCGAGCAGGTTGGCGATGACGCCGAGCTTGTCGCTGACCTTCGCGCCGCCGAGGACGACCGCGTACGGGCGGTCGGTGTCGGTCGTGAGCTTCCTGAGCACCGTGAGCTCGGCGAGGACGAGGCCGCCGGCGTAGTGCGGGAGCCGCTCCGCCACGTCGTACACGCTGGCGTGCTTGCGGTGCACGGCGCCGAAAGCGTCGTCGACGAACGCATCGGCCAGGGAGGCCAGCTTGTCGGCGAACGCACCGCGCTCCGCGTCGTCCTTGCTGGTTTCCGCGGCCTCGAAGCGCACGTTCTCGAGGAGCGCGATCTCGCCGTCCTTCAGCGATGCCACGGTCTCCTGCGCCGAATAGCCGACGACGTCCGAGGCGAAGGCCACGGGCTTGCCGAGCAGCTCACCCAGGCGGGCGGCCACGGGCGCGAGCGAGTAGGCCGGGTCGACGGTCCCCTTCGGCCGGCCGAGGTGCGCGGTCACCACGACCCGCGCGCCCGCCGAAGCGAGCGCGCGGAGCGTGGGAATGCTGGCCTTGATCCGGCCGTCGTCCCCGATGACGCCGTCCTTGAGCGGGACGTTGAGGTCACTGCGGACAAGTACGCGCTTGCCGGCGACACCGGTCGCCAGCAGGTCGTCGAGGGACTGCACGGATCTCCTTGTGTTATTGCAGAACGAGAGTGATTAGAGCTGCGAGCCGACGATGTTCGTGAGGTCCGCGAGACGGTTCGAGTAGCCCCACTCGTTGTCGTACCAGCCGAGCACCTTCACCGTGTTGCCGCCGATGGCGGTCGTGAGACCGGCGTCGAAGATGCACGAGTGCGGGTCGGTGACGATGTCGCTGGAAACGATCGGGTCTTCCGTGTACGACAGGATGCCCTTGAGGGAACCCTCGGCCGCAGCCTTCATCGCCGCATTGATCGACTCGACGGTGATGCCCTTTTCGAGGGTGACGGTGAGGTCGGTCGCCGAGCCCGTGGGGACCGGCACGCGCATCGCGTAGCCGTCGAGCTTGCCCTTGAGCTCCGGCAGCACGAGGGTGATCGCCTTCGCGGCACCCGTCGTCGTCGGGATGATGTTGATCGCGGCGGCGCGCGCACGGCGGAGGTCGCTGTGCGGGAAGTCCAGGATGACCTGGTCATTCGTGTACGCGTGGATCGTCGTCATCAGGCCGTGCACGATGCCGAACTCGTCGTGCAGCACCTTCGCCATCGGCGCGAGGCAGTTCGTCGTACAAGACGCGTTCGAGATGATGTGGTGCTTGGCGGGGTCGTAGCTGTCGGAGTTGACGCCGACGACGAACGTGGCGTCCTCACCCTTGGCCGGCGCCGAGATGATGACCTTCTTCGCGCCACCGACCATGTGCTTGCCGGCGTCGGACGCGTTCGTGAAGCGGCCGGTCGACTCGATGACGATGTCCACGCCCAGGTCGCCCCACTTGATGGCGGCGGGGTCGCGCTCGGACACGACGGTGAGCTTCTTGCCATCGATGTGGATGGCGCCCTCGGACGACGTCACGTCCTTGCCGAGCTTGCCGAGGATGCTGTCGTACTTCAGCAGGTGCGCCAAGGTGGCCGTGTCGGTCAAGTCGTTGACCGCGACGATCTCGATGTCGCTGTGGTTGGCGGCGACTGCACGCCACAAGTTGCGACCGATACGGCCAAATCCATTGACACCTACGCGGATAGTCACGCGAATCTCCTTCGGCAGAGCGATTTCAGACGTGGTCAACCTATCGAACGCGGTCTCCGCACACACAGCCGGTATCTCGGGCCCCACGCCTGGGGCGGGCTGCCCTGTGACCAAACGCACAGCCGCCCGCCGCGGACGACTACGGGTTGCCGTCCAGCATGTCCGCGGTGAGGTTGGCCTCGGTGTTGGGGATCCCCAGGTCCTGGGCCTTCTTGTCGGCCATGGCGAGCAGTCGCCGGATGCGGCCCGCAATCGCGTCTTTCGTCATCACCGGGTCGGCCAGGGCGCCAAGTTCCTCGAGGCTGGCCTGCGGGTGCTTGAGGCGCAGCGCCCCCGCGGTCTGCAGATGCTCTGGCGCTTCGGGACCGAGGATCTCGAGGGCGCGCTCCACCCGCGCGCCGGCGGCGACCGCGGCACGCGCGGACCGGCGCAGGTTGGCGTCGTCGAAGTTGGCGAGCCGGTTCGCCGTCGCCCGGACCTCGCGGCGCATGCGGCGCTCTTCCCAGGCCATGACGCTGTCGTGCG
>JAVEEB010000148.1 GCA_030840665.1 Frankiaceae bacterium
TCGAGATGCTCAAGCGCCCGGAGATGGTCGGGGTCAACCCGGAGGTCGCGCACGAGACGATGGCGGGGCTGTCCTTCCATCATGCCGTCGGGCAGGCGCTGTGGGCGGGCAAGCTGTTCCACATCGACCTCAACGCGCAGCGGATCGGGCGCTATGACCAGGACTTCCGCTTCGGCGCGGAGGATCTGAAGGAGAGCTTCCTGCTCGTCCGGCTGCTCGAGCGCGCGGGCTATGACGGGCCGCTGCACTTCGACGCGCACTCCTACCGCAACGAGAACGCCGAGGGCGTCTGGGACTTCGCGTCGGGCTGCATGTCGACGTATCGCCGGCTCAGCGAGCTGGCCCTGCACTTCGACGCGCTGCCCGAGGTCCAGGAGGCCTTCGCGGCCGCCTCGACCCCCGAGCTCGCGCTCGCCTCGGTCGAGGGCAGCGAGGCCGACGCGCTGAAGGCCGAGGCCTGGGAGCTGGACGCGCTCGCCGAGCGCGGCTACTTCAACGAGAAACTGGACCAACTGCTCGTCGACGTGCTCCTCGGCGCGCGCTGAGGGTTGACTTTCACGACCGGCCTGCTGTTTAGTTGGTAGGCCGGTCGAATATAGGGTCCTAGGAGGGGAGAGAGGGTGCATCGCTTGCTAGCGACTGCGACTGCGGCTGCGGTTGGAGCCGCGCTCGTCGTCGCACCATCGGCGTCCGCACAGACGCCTGACACCACGGCGCCAGTGCTGACCGTCGGCACTTTGACGCCGGCGATCGCGCCGCAGCGCGGCGGCGATCCGCCCGCCGCGCCGACGGCGTCAACCGGCAACAGCGGGTGGTTCACCCACGCCGGCGCAACCGTGCTGAACCTCAGCGCGACCGACGACGTCGCAGTCGACAAGCTGCAGTACTCGGTCAACAACGGCGCGACCTACATCGACGTCCCGATCACCCCGGGCCCATCGGTCACGGGCACCGCGTCGATGACGACCGAAGGCAACACCACGGTTCGCTACCGGGCGGTCGACGCGGCGGGCAACGTCGCGCGCGGCTTGGCGGCGAATACGACGCTCAACCAAGCCGCCGCCGTTGGCGCCACCGGTGTCCGGCTGCAGAGCACGGCCAACCGCCTGCCCGGCGAAGAGCTGATCATCGACACCGGCGCCAACCAGGAGACGGTGAAGATCGCGACGGTCCCCACGCCCGCGCCCACCTCGCCGAACCCGAACGTGACGCTCACGACGCCACTGACGAAAGCGCATGCGGCGAACGCGGCGGTACAGGCGATCCCGTTGTACCGCACGATCGCGGTGCCGATCGACACCCGCCTACCCACGGCGACGTTCCCGGCCTCGGTGGTCAACAACCGCATCGGCCACGGCGCCGCGGCGATCTCGCCGACGCGCAGCGACCCGACCCCCGGCTCGGGCGGCACCGCCGTCCGCGACACCTGGCTCGACGGTACGTGGGTCTACCCGCTGCCGCTCGACGTCTCGAAGCTCTCGCTCGGGCGCCACGTGTGGACGCTGGGGCTCACCGACGTCGCCGGCAACGGCAACAAGGTCACGCTGACGTTCCTCGTGACCACGTCGTTCGCCGACATCGATGCGTTGCTCGCCCGCTTCGGCACCGCCGGCACGATTCCCGCCGCCACCGTTACGGCGCTGCGAGCCCAACTGGCGTCGGCCAACAGCGCCAACGACAGCGGTGACAAGGTCGCGGCGGTCGCCGGCCTCGACGCGTTCGTCTCGCAGGTGCGCTCGAGCGTCACCGACGAGAAGGCGCGCAACGTGCTCGCCACCGATGGGCAGGACGTCACGCGGCAGGTCCGCGGCATCCCGGACCCACCGGCGCCGGCCGACCTCGGCATCACGTCCGCGGCATATCCCGGCCAGCCGCGGCATCTCTACGAGCCGCCCGCGGCGCCGACGGCCAACCCGAACGAGAAGTACAAGGTGCTGGTCATCTCGCAGCGCTCGGACGGCTTCCGCCATCCGGCGATCGAGGACGCCGAGGTCATGATCCAGAAGCTCGGCCAGCAGTACGGCTTCGACGTCGACCTCTGGGACTACGCGTATCCCGCCCAGTCGCTGCCGGACACGCCGTTCACGAGCGCCGCCGCCCTCGCCAAGTACAAGGTCATCATCGGCAACTCGTCCGTCGGCAACAACACGTTCAGGACGAACTACACGATGAAGGACGGCACCGTCGTCGACGAGCAGGCGGCCTTCAAGGGTTACATCAACAACGGCGGCGGCTTCGTCGCCATCCACGGCGCCAACGACTCGATGCACAACTGGGCGTGGTACAAGGACTTCCTGGGCGGTCTGTTCGTCCAGCACCCGTCCAACCAGGGCGGCTTCGGCACCGACTGCGGCTCCTGCTACTGGGCCGAGGTGAACACCGAGGACTCGTCGCACCCCTCGACGGATGCCTCTGGCAAGCCGACCAAGGTGGCGGTCCCGGACGAGCTGTACCACTTCGACCGCAAGCCGCGCGGGTTCATCCACCCGCTGATGACGCTCAACGAGGACACGTACGCCACGGCGATGGGCGTCACCGCCAACGCCGGCAGCCTCGAGCTCGGTGACCATCCGATCGCGTGGTGTTCCAACTACGACGGCGGCCGCGAGTGGTCGCAGGTCCTGGGTCACAACTGGGAGCTGTTCCGCACGTACCCGTGGTTCAAGGAGAGCATCTATCAGGGCATCCTCACGGCCGCAGGCCTCAAGCCGGCCAACTGCGTCACCCACGTCGAGGTCAAGGCGCTGCTGTCGTCGCTGGGCGCTTCGGGCGGTCTCACCGCCGACGCGGTCACGGCCGGCACGGCCTCGGTCGACGCGGCGTTCAACAAGTACATGACGCTGACGCAGACGGGCTACAGCGCGTCACTGGCTGACATCGACGCGCTCCGCGCGCTCGCTCAGAACCCCGCCAGCGGCGATGCCGCCTCGCGGGCGAAGCTCCT
>JAVEEB010000201.1 GCA_030840665.1 Frankiaceae bacterium
GACCCAGTCGCCGTCGGTGATGGCCGCGTCGATCATCGATTCGCCAGTGACCTTCAGCAGGAACAGGTTGCCTTCCCCGACGAGCTGACGGGGGAGCGCGAAGACGTCCTCCACGGCCTGCTCGGCCAGGACCGGCCCACCGGCGGCGATGCGGCCGACGAGCGGCACGTAGGCCGGCGTCGGGTGCTGCTCCCGCTCGGTGAGGCCTGATCCATCGTCCAGCGCCTCGTGGGCCTCGATCGCGTCGGCGGTCTCACTCGGCAGGCGTACGTCGAAGGCGCGCGGCCGGTTGGGGTCGCGGCGCAGGTAGCCCTTGCGTTCGAGGGTCGTCAGCTGGTGCGCGACCGAGCTGGTGCTGGTGAGCCCCACGGCCTCACCGATCTCGCGCATGCTCGGCGGATAGCCACGTCGTACGACGGAATCACGAATCACTTCCAGCACCCGCCGCTGGCGCGGCGTCAGGCCGTCCGCACCGCCCGCCACCTCCGGGAAATCCCGGACGTCCCCACCCGGGGTCGTGCCGCCGGTCATGTCATCTCGTGTCAGGTCGTCGCTCACGCGGGCTCCTCGATTCCCTTGCCGTGCCAGGACCGTAACCCCTGCCAGGCGCAAATTCAAACACCTGTTCGAACGTGTCGGCGTTTCCTCTCGATTTTGTCGGTGCCCCTTGCTACCTTCCGTACATACGTTCGATCGAACAACCGTTCGACGCCCGGGCAAGCCGGGTAGGGCACGACGAAACAGGCGGAGGCAGCAATGAATGCGACTCGAGTGATCGTCCCGATGTCCAGGGGTCTGCGCGACGAGTTCGTCCCCCTCGAGCGCGGCGTGTTGCGCCTGACGCGCCGCGGCCGCGTGCTCGCGCTCCTGGTCGTCACGATCCTGGTGTGCATCGCGTTCTCGGTGGGCCGGGTGTCGAGCTCCCAGGCGGCCACCGGCGAGCCCGTTGTCCAGCACACCGTTCTCGTGACCAGCGGCGAGACCCTGTGGTCGATCGCCAAGCGCGAGGCGCCGACCCGCGACCCGCGCGAGGTCGTCGACGCGATCCAGCGCGCCAACCACCTCACCGGGGTCCTCCAGATCGGCCAGACCCTCGTCCTCCCCGCCCTCTCCTAAGGCCGCCCACGCGGGCCGGCGCCGCCTCGACCATGGCTCGACACGCCGCGCCACGCCGTCCGACCTGCGTCTTTGTACGAACTTCCAGTTTCGCCTTGATTCCGTAGGGCTCGCCCCATAGGTTCACCACAACATCTAGTAGTTACACAGATGTAAGTCATCCACATGGTGTGCATAAGCCTGGCGGAGTTGCCCACAGGTTGTGCATAGCCGCTCCGAGCCGGGGAGGTCGAAAGAGCAGTGCATTGCCCTTTTTGCCGTCACCCCGACTCGCGCGTCGTCGACTCCCGCGAGGCCGATGAAGGCGCCGCGATCCGCCGCCGCCGCAGCTGCCCCGAGTGCGGCCGCCGCTTCACCACCGTCGAGACCGCCATGCTGGTCGTCCTCAAGCGCAACGGCGTCACCGAGCCGTTCAGCCGCGAGAAGGTCATGACCGGCGTCCGCAAGGCGTGCCAGGGCCGACCGGTCGACGAGTCCGACCTCGCGCAGCTCGCCCAGCAGGTCGAGGAAGGCATCCGCGCCACCGGCGCCGCCGAGATCGCCTCCGACCGCATCGGCCGCGAGATCCTCACCCCGCTGCGCTCCCTCGACGAGGTGGCGTACCTGCGGTTCGCCTCCGTCTACTGCGCCTTCGAGTCCCTCGCCGACTTCGAGCGCGAGATCACCGGCCTGCGGGCCGCCCGGGCGGCGGCCGACGCCGACCTGGACATCGAGCTGACAGACCTCGCCACCGCCGGTCCACCGGGCCCACGGGGCATCTGACCAGGCAAGACGCTCGGCCGAAGCGGGATTTCACGGCCAAACCTCAGTGTTGAACCACTACCGAGCAAGTGAGAAGGAGCTATCCCATGACGGAAGTCGTCAACGGATCCGCGAACGCCAAGGCCACGAAGGGACAGCGGTTGCGCATCGAGCGTGTGTTCACGACTGCCGGCGTGCACCCGTATGACGAGGTCACGTGGGAGCGCCGCGACGTCATCATGACCAACTGGCGCGACGGCTCCATCAACTTCGAGCAGCGCGGCGTGGAGTTCCCGTCCGACTGGTCGCTTAACGCGGTCAACATCGTGACGACGAAGTACTTCCGCGGCGCGGTCGGCGCGGCCAACCGCGAGTGGTCCCTCAAGCAGATCGTCGACCGGGTCGTCGACACGTACACGAAGGCCGGCGTCGACAACGGCTACTTCGCCTCCGACGAGGACGCGGAGATCTTCAGCCACGAGCTGAAGTACGCGCTCATCCACCAGGTCTTCAGCTTCAACTCGCCGGTCTGGTACAACGTCGGCACGACCTCGCCGCAGCAGGTCAGCGCGTGCTTCATCCTCGCGGTCGACGACTCGATGAACTCGATCCTCAACTGGTACCGCGAAGAGGGCCTCATCTTCAAGGGCGGCTCCGGCGCCGGCCTCAACCTCTCCCGCATCCGCTCCTCCAAGGAGCTGCTGTCCTCCGGCGGCACCGCCTCGGGCCCCGTCAGCTTCATGCGCGGCGCCGACGCGTCCGCCGGCACCATCAAGAGTGGTGGCGCCACCCGCCGCGCCGCGAAGATGGTCGTCCTCGACATCGACCACCCCGACATCGAAGAGTTCATCG
>JAVEEB010000244.1 GCA_030840665.1 Frankiaceae bacterium
AGTCGGACGGAGGTTGCTCGCACTGATCGGGCTCCCGGCGGTCGGGCGGTGGCGCTGTTCGCCATCCGGCTTGTCCTGAAACGAAGGTCGGCCGGTTTGCGCTGTGGCCTGAGTCGCGGGCGCCTGGGAAAACGCCGAACGTGGCGAGTGTAAGTCGCAATTCGGCCGGAACACGTGACATCCGGCCGCGGTGGTTGGATCCGCCCATGACCGATCGCACAGTGCTCGACATCTACCGGCAAGAGTTCACGCGCGATGGCGCCCGGCCCTTCGTCACCTGGTACGGAGAGGCGGGTGCCCGGGTGGAGCTGTCCGTCGCCACGCTCGAACGCTGGATCGCGAAGACGGCCAACTTCCTCCAGGACGGCCTGGCGGCGCAACCTGGCGACGTCGCCGTTGTCGCACTGCCGGGGCACTGGCTGACCCCCGCCATCTGGTGGGCCTGCTGGCACAACGGACTGCTGGTAGAGCCGCTGGCCGCGGAGGCGGAGCTGCCTGTGGACGCCGACATCCTGTTCGTGCCGGCGTGGCGGGCCGGGGAAGCGGCCGCGCTCGCCCGCGACGTGATCGCCGTGTCGACCGAGCCGCTGGGCGGGCGCATCCGCGGGGAGCTCGCCGGCGGCGTTGCCGATTTCGGGGCTGACGTGCCGGGCTACGACGACCGATTCACCGCGTACCAGCCCGTCGACCCGGCCGCCCTCGCCCTGCGCTCCGAGGGCCGCGACCTCAGCGCCGGGCAGCTGGCCGCCGCAGCGACCGGATTCGAGCAGGGCGCGCGCATCCTCACGGCGCTGCCGTGGCACACGCCCCCGGGCCTGCTCGCCGTCGTCGGCGCACTTGCGGCCGGGGGTTCCATCGTCGTCGGTACGACGGACCCGGGGGTCGCCGCGGCCGAACGGGTCACTGGCACAGTGGGAATCACACTCCCCGGGATCCCGAGAATTGACGAGGACCGCGCATGAGCACCAACGACTGGCACGACGTCGACACACTTCTCACCGACCGCTTCGTCGGGGCGGACCCGGCGCTGTCGCGGACGCTCGCCGCCAACGCCGCCGGCGGGTTGCCGCCCATTGACGTCTCGCCGCCGCAGGGCAAGCTGCTGCACCTGCTCGCGAAGCTGAGCGGGGCGCGCCGCATTCTCGAGATCGGCACCCTGGGTGGCTACAGCACCATCTGGCTGGCCCGCGCCCTGCCTGCCGGCGGCGAGCTGGTGACGTGCGAGTTCAACCCCGTCCACGCGGAGGTGGCCCGCGCCAACATCGCCCACGCGGGCTTCGCCGCCGTGGTCGACGTGCGGGTTGGCGCGGCCCTCGACACTCTCGCGACGCTGACTGGTCCGTACGACTTCGTGTTCATCGACGCCGACAAGCCCAACAACGCCAACTACGTCGCGGAGGCGGTCCGGTTGTCGCGGCCCGGGACCGTCATCGTGGTCGACAACGTCGTCCGCGCCGGGCACATCCTCGACGCCGAGCCCGACCCGAACGCGAAGGGTGCGCTCGAGATGTTCGACCTCGTCGCGGGCAACCCGGCGCTCACGGCCACCACGGTCCAGACCGTTGGCAGCAAGGGGTGGGACGGCTTCACGCTCATCCGCGTCAACGACTGAGGCTGGGAGGACGCCATGAGGGCGCCCACATCCCGCGAGGCACGTACCGTCGAATGAGATGACGGAGGTGCCCGTGAGCATCGCGGATCCCGGGTTGTTCGGCCCGCACAGCGTGACGTGGCGCATCCACGGCGACCCGATCTCGTTCGTGGGCGGCCTGCGCGCCCTGTTGCTGCAAGCCCTGCACCCGTTGGCGATGGCGGGCGTCGAGGAGCACTCCAACTACCGCGCGGACCCCTGGGGTCGCCTGTCCCGCACGTCGAGGTACGTCTCGACGGCGACTTTCGGCACCACCGAGGAGGCCGCCGCCGCGGGGGTTCGGGTGCGCGCCGTGCACGCTCACATCCGAGGCGTGGACAAGGAGACCGGCCAGGCGTACGCGGCCGGCGATCCGCAGCTGCTCGCCTGGGTGCACAACTGCACGGTCGATTCGATGCTCGACGCCTACCGGCGGTCCGGTGCGCGCCTGTCCGCCGCTGATGCCGACGCGTACGTCCAGGAACAGACGGCGATGGCCGCGTTGGTAGGCCTGGAAGCTGAGGCGGTGCCCTCGACAGTGGCGGCGCTCGGCGCCTACTTCGGGGCGGTCCGGCCCGACCTGCGCATGACGGCGGCGGCCCGCGGGGTTGCTCGCTTCGGGGTCGCGCCGCCCATGCCCGTGTGGGTCCAGGTCGCGACGCCGGCGCGGCTTGCGTGGGCCGGGGTGAGTTCCCTGGCCTTCGCGATGCTGCCAGGCTGGGCTCGGCGCATGTACGGCGTACCGGTGCTCCCCGGTGCCGACCTGGCGACGGACCTCGCCGTGCGCGCGCTGCGCAGCGCCCTCCTCGCCGTCCCGGAAAGCATGCGGCGCAGCCCGGCGCAGAAGGCGGCCCTGCAACGGTTGGCCGAGTCGGCCTGACCGAGCGCTAGCGGTACGACGCGCGTCGCCGCGTGCGTGCCTGGCCCTGGGCGGCACTCTGTGAAAAGCGTGTGAGGATTTCACGGACGAGACGCGCCGCGAACCGGGCCACGAACACTCGAATGAGCCACCGCATTGCCAGGCCTCCTGCCATGGACCGTGCCGGACTCTCAACGTGCCCCGGCGAGGCGGGATCACTCGCGCGCGGACCTGTTCGCTGTCCCCACACGTCTCCCCGCCCCCACTAGACTGCTGCTGCCGATGTGATCGGCCAGGCATCGGTCAGGCTGGCGTGCCTAATGTTTGCGGCGCGGCCTTGCGAGCAGTTGCGTAGAACGGACGCACCCCACCCGGAAATCGAGGTCGAGCGCATGTGGTCGGCAGGACCTGTCGGCACCGGCGCGTTCCGCGACGTCAACAACCTGTCCCGATCGACGCCGTGGCTACACGGCACCGCGCTCGCGATCGCCACCTACGGCATCGCCGTGCTGATCGGGCTGGCCGTCGTCTCGGCGCTGGTGTGTCGTTCCCGTGGCGACTCGCGCGGTGTCGCCGCCAGCGTCTGGTCCGCCGCCGCCGCACTGCTCGCTCTGTGGGTCAACCAGCCCATCTCGCACCTCGTCGGCGAGCGCCGACCCTTCGTGAGCCTTCCGGACGTGCTTGTCCTGATGCCCCACGGCACCGATTTCGGGTTCGCCTCCGACCACGCGATCCTGGCCGGGGCGATCGCTGCCGGGCTGTGGTTCGCCAACAGGCGCTGGGGGATTCTGGCCGCCGTCTGCGCCCTCGTCATCGCTTTCTCGCGGACGTACGTCGGCGTGCATTTCCCGCAGGACGTGGTGGGCGGCCTGCTCATCGGCGCCGTCGTCGCCGTCGTCGGCTGGGTCCTCCTCGGAGCTCGCCTGACCGCGCTGGTCGAGCGCCTGGCGTCAGGTCGCGCGGCGATGCTTGTGCGAGGCAACGGGTCCCGATTGCCGGAGAGGCAGGTCTCATGAAGCGCTCAACCATCGCGGCGAGCGCCGCCGTTGCCGCCCTGGTGACCGCCGGCTGCACCCAGGCCCCCCTGTCCGAAGTCCCACAGGGCTCCAGCTCGCCGACGCGGACAGCGACCGCGACCACAGCCGGGCCGAGCGGCGCGTCCATCGGTCCCAGCACGGCCCTCCCTTCGTCGAAGCCCATTTCCACGGCATCCATCGATCCGAGGGCGCTGCCAGGGATGCCACCCGTCCTCGACCCGCACAACATCTACTCGGCCGACACGCCGGGCAATTTCGCGGCAGCCACGAAGGGCGCCCGCTCACTCGTGTACGTCCCGGACGGCATCTCCAACCGCGTGGACGTCATCGATCCCCTGACGTACAAGGTGATCGATCGCTTCCCGGTCGGGCGGCTCCCCCAGCACGTCGTGCCGTCGTACGACCTGAAGACGCTGTGGGTCACCAACGACCTGAGCAACACGCTGACCGCGATCGACCCGAAGACCGGCAAACCAACGCGGACCGTCAGCGTCGAAGACCCGTACAACATGTACTTCTCGCCGGACGGCAAGTTTGCGATGGTGATGGCCGAGGCACGCCAGCGCATCGACTTCCGCGACCCCCACACCATGGCGATCAAGCACAAGCTTTCCGTGGCCTGCAAGGGCGTCGACCACGGTGACTTCACCGCCGACGGCCGTCTTTTCGTTGCGAGTTGCGAGTTCGTCGGCAAGATGGTGGTCGTCGACGTCACCAAGCAGAAGGTGCTGGGCTACATCAACCTGGGGCGCAACTTCATGCCGCAGGACGTCAAGCTCAGCCCTGACGGCAAGGTGTTCTACGTGGCCGACATGGCTGCCAACGGCGTGTGGGTCATCGACGCGGTCAAGCTCACCGTGCTCGGGAAAATCCATACCGGCAAGGGGGCGCACGGGCTCTACGTCAGCCGCGACGCCAAGACGATGTTCGTCAGCAACCGCGACGAAGGCACCATCGGCCTCATCGACCTTGCCACCCGCCGGGTCCGCGCGACCTGGCACCTCCCGCGGGCAGCCAGCGGCATGGCGGCCAGCCCGGACATGGGCAACCTCTCGCCGGACGGCAAGGTGCTCTGGCTGTCCGGCCGGTACGCGTCAGAGGTGTACGCGATCAACACCACGACCGGCAGGCTGCTTGCCCGCATCAAGGTCGGCACGGGCCCGCACGGCCTGTGCGTCTGGCCGCAACCGGGCCGCTATTCCATCGGCCACACAGGGATTCTGCGTTGACATCCGTTCCTCGTACCTTCGCCGCTTCCCTCGTTGCGCTCGGGCTTCTTGCCGCGTGTACGACGAGCCAGACCGCCGGCACGCCGGCGCGGAGCACTCAGCCTGGCGCGCCCGCCGGTTCGTCGACGCGTGCGACCTCCTCGACGGGAGCGACGCCGACCGCCGCCAATACCGGCGCCACCACCGCCTCGCCGACCGCGACGGCTGCGGTCGGCGCCAAGCTACGCGTCCGCACCGTGGGCACCTTGCCGTATCCCCTGTCGCGCATGGCGACGGCCACTGACGGGTCGCGATTGCTGCTCCTCGGCGGCCTGCGCAACAACTCGGTGTCGAGTGGCGACGTGCTGGCGTTCGACGCCGTCTCTGACCGCGTACGGCGGCTCGGCGCCCTCGAGAAGGCCGTGCACGACACTGCCGCCGCAGTTCTTCGCGGGACGGTCCTTCTCGTCGGCGGAGGCGCTGCGACGGAGGCCTCAGATGTTCAGGCCCTGCTGGGTTCCGGTGCCACCGTGCGGCGGGGCGCACTCCCACAACCGCGCTCGGACCTGAATGCGGTGACCATCGGCAACACGTTGTACGTGGTCGGCGGCTATACCGGAGCGGCCGACGTGCCCGAGGTGCTCGCAACGACCGACGGCGTGCACTTCCGGGTGGTCGGCAAGCTGCCCGTGACGGTTCGGTATGCGGCGGTCGTCGCCGTCGGCACTGTCATCTGGGTCATCGGCGGCGACCACAACCGCGCGCCGACGAGCGCGGTGCAGCGCATCGACACCGTCACCGGTCGCATCACCATGGCCGGCCACCTGGCGCGCCCCCTTGGCCACGCCAGCGCATGGCAGGCGGCCGACGGATCGGTGCTCGTCGCTGGCGGCGCGCTGACCAATACGACGCGCACTGATGCGATCGCGCGCTTCGACCGGTCGTCGTTCGCCCTGACGCGCGTGGCAAAGCTCCCGCGGCCAACGTCGGACATGGGCGTCGCCGTGCTGGGCGGCGTCGCCTACCTGTTCGGCGGGGAAACCACGAGCCGCATCACGACGATCGTCGCCGTCGGCTGAGCCGCCGTTGCGCGAGCCGACCTGCTGCTACGCGGGGGGCATTGCCAGCCCGACGGCGGCCTCGTGCGCGCTGTCGCGGTCGGCGGGGCGCACCATCGACAGCAGGAACCCGCATCCCCAGGCGAGGTGCATGGTGGCGAGGGCGACGGGCAGGCGCAGCAGCGCGCGCGGCGGCAGGGTCCGGCCCACGACGGCGGAGCCACCCAGGACCAGCGCCGCGTAGCCGGCCGGCGCGAGCCAGCCCAACCGCCACCCGGCCGCGCCGGCGGCCGTCCCGGCCACGATTCCCAGCACGGCTATGGGCGCCGCGACGTAGCGGGGCCTCAGCGACCGTGGGTGCTGACGCGTCAGGATCCACCGCCACCGGCCGTACTCGAAATACTGCGTGGCCAGCGACCGGACCGTCGACCGCGGCCGGTACGTCACCTGCAACTCCGGGGTGAACCAGACCAGCCCGCCGGCGTCCCGGATTCGCACGTTCAGCTCGTAGTCCTGCGCGCGGGTGAATCGCTCGTCGTACCCGCCGATCTCGTCGAGCACCGAGCGACGGAAGACCCCTAGATAGACGGTGTCGACCGAGCCCGGGGCACCCCCGTTGTGGAACCGCGCGTTGCCCACCCCGAGGGGTGACGTCATCGCCCGGGCGACCGCACATTCGAACGGGGACTCACCTTCTGCGGCCATGACGCCGCCGACGTTGGCCGCTCCCGTCTCCTGCAGGACCGTCACCGCCTGGCTGATGTAGCCCTCGGGGATGAGTGCGTGGCCGTCGACGCGAACGACGATCGGGTACGCCGGCGAACACGCACGGAGCGCCGCGTTGAGCCCCACCGCGGTGCGCCCTGTCGGGTTGGCCACGACGGTGATCCGCGGGTCGCCCGCAGCGAGCGCGGCGGCAACACGGTCCGTGCCATCACTCGACGGGCCTACGGAGATCACGCATTCGATCGGGCCGGCGTAGTCCTGAGCGAGCACTCGTTCGACCGCGGCCCGAAGGTGCCGTGCCTCGTTGCGGACCACCATGATCACGGAGACCGCTGGCCAGCCTTCGGGGTCGTCCGGTCGCGGCGTCACAAACGGATGGTAGGACCCGGGCCGCCCGGAGCGGCGGCAACCTGGCTCCCAGGTTGCGCGTCTACTATCGCGAATGCCACGTCACGCACCCCGGGACCGTCGGGGAGCACCTGCAGAGAGGCTCGCCCCGCGTGCATCCCGCCCCCCCGGACGCTGTTCCCGCCGATCCGATTCGGCGCGCCCCACGCTCGCGCGTGCAATGGCCCGGCCGGACGTTCACCGCATTGTTGGCAGTGACGTCGATCCTCGTCCTGTTCTCGTCCGTGAAGGCCGACAAGGTCGCCACGAGCTTCTTCGCCGGCACCCACCAGACTGACGTCACGAAGACGATCCCGGTCAAGAACCGACCGAAGACGACCTCGGGGATGAACATCCTGCTGCTCGGCGTCGACTCGCGGGCCGGCCTGACGGCTGCGGAGATCGCGCGCTACCGCCTCGGCGACGTCGGCCTGGGGGGGTCGGACACGATCATGTTGGTCCACCTCTCGCCCGCGCGCGACCACGCGACGGTCGTCAGCTTCCCGCGCGACCTGCTGGTGACGATCCCCGAATACAAGCGGAGCGACGGCAAGGTCATGCCCGAGGTCAAGATGAAGCTCAACGCCGCGTACCCCCGCGGTGGGCCCGACGGGCCGGCGCTGACGATCATCACGATCGAGAAGCTGACCGGATTGCGCATCGATCACTACATGTCGATCGACATCCCGCACCTCGGTCGCATGGTCACGGCACTCGGCGGCGTCGAGGTGTGCCTGCCGCAGGCCATCAACGACCCGGTGCGCAACGGTCACGGGTCCGGCCTCAACCTGTCAGCCGGAAAGCACCTGCTCAACGACGTGCAGGCCGTCGGCTACGTCCGCACGCGCTACGTCGACACCGGCGAGGGCAGCTCCGACTTCGGTCGCATCCG
>JAVEEB010000251.1 GCA_030840665.1 Frankiaceae bacterium
CGTCACGTGCGCTATGGGAGTGCGAACGGGGGCGGCACCGCTTCGCCGCATGGACGGATCACCCGGCCGACCTGGTCGCCTGGGACGGGGAGTGGTGGCCACGCGGCGGAGTGCGCGCGGACCTCGAAGCCGACCGGCCGCCGCACTGGAGCTAGACGAGCGGGAGCTAGACGAGCGGGAGCTAGACGAGCGGGAGCTGGTCGAGCGCCGGCGGTCACGTGCGGCCGTCGCGCTCCTGCGCTTCGTGCAAGGCGCCCGACCGCGTCATCCACAAGGCGTGGCGCACGGGAAGGCCAGCTTCTGTCAACGCAGCAACGACATCCGGGTCGTCGTCGACCACGATCGCCAGGCGGCCCTTCGCTGCCAGCTGGCGGGCCACGGCGACCTTGACGAGCCGGGCCGGCCGCCGGTCGCCCTCGCGCCGCATCAGCAGCTTGCCGGTAGGCAGCTCGTGGTCGGCGAGCCATTGCGTCGTATCGGTGCGCGTGCGCTCCGGTCGCCCGGTCAGATACACGATCTCGTGGTCAAGGCTCATGTCGCGGGCGAGGGCGATGCCTTCCGGGAGCGGCTCGTCGTGGACGGCCGCCTCGAAGAAGAGGTCCCAATTCTTCGGCTTCGTCTCGACATGGTGAAGGCGATGCCGCACGTCGGCCAGCACCCCGTCGATGTCGAACACGGCGATGGGCCGTTGCTCGGTCATTGCTCGTCGTACACGCGACCGCGGCGGCTGAGCACCGCGTCGGTGAACGCGCCCTCGATGCTGGCCTCCACCTCGTACTCCGAAATCGTGGACGGGTCCTTGCCGATGAGCGCCTTGGCGCGGCTCGGCATGGGTCCGGCGGCGACCATTGCCGCGCGCGATTCCCACACGAAGATGGCGCCCCACGTGTTGGCCTCATCGTTCGCGATCCAGACCTTCAGCCGGAGTCCGGGCACGGCCGCGAACGCGTCGACGGACTCGTCCCGAAGGTACGTCCGCAGGGACGGGATGGTCATCGGGCTGTTTTCGAGGTCCCACTGGACCGTGCGCACGAACATGGGCCCATCCTGCCAGGGCGAGGCGTCAGCTCTGGACGAAGGTCACCGTTCGCGTCGCTGGGTCCGCGGCGGTCACGGTCACCTGCACCCGCGCACCCAAGGGCAGCGGCTGGGGGACCTTGGCGCGCACGGCCGGGTCCGTGAGCTGCACCACGGCGCTGTGGTCCTCGCTGTCGACCACGACCGCGTCGAACGTCTCCCCGATGTGCCCGGCGAGCAGCAAGGCCTCCACCAGGTCGACGACCGCGCGATCGACGGCGTGGGCGCGGTGACCGCTCGACGCCATCGCCTCCGGCAGCCGTGGCAAGGCCTCGCGAACGTGCTGCGGGATGGGGGAGCCGGCAGACAACGCCACGCAGAGGTCGGAGACGTAGCGGTCGGCGAGCCGGCGCAAGGGCGCTGTGGCGTGCGCATAGTCGGCGCCGACACCCGCGTGCCCGGGGTCGACCGGTGGCGCGCCGTCGAACGCCTGGTAACCGGCGCCGCGGAACAGCGGCGGGGCCTGCGCGAGCAGCGCCGCCTGATGAGCGTCGTTGGGGTCGAGGCGTGCAAGGACCTCGTCGTACGACGTGCCCTCCGCCCATGCGACGCCCAGGGCATGAGCCGTCCGCCGGAAATGGGCCAGGGAGCGGGCGTCCGGCGCCGGTAGCGTGCGAAGCAGGCCGACGCGGGCCCGCATCATCAGGCCCGCCGCGGCGATCCCGGTCAGCATGCTGATCTGTGCGTTCCATTCCTCGAGCGGCAGCGACGCCCGGTAGCTCAACGTCGCCGTGCCGTCCGGAGCGACATCGACCTGCTGCTCGGGGACCCGCATGTCCGCCCCGCCGCGGGCACGCTGCGCCGCGACACGCAAACGCCCGACCTCCGCGAGGACCGAGACCCACGGGTCGGCCGTGCCGGCGTCGAGCTTGGCCTGCACCGTCGCGTAGTCGCAGCGTTCGCGGCTGCGGACGGTCGCGCGTTCCACCTGCGTGTGCGTCAGTTCTCCCGTCGCGTCGACCGTCAGCGTCCATACGACGGCGGGCCGGTCGACGTTCGGCAACAGGCTGGCTGCTCCCTCACTGAGCGATGGGGGATAGAGCGGAATGCGCAGATCCGGGAAGTAGAGCGTCTCGCCGCGTGCCCAGGATTCGGTGTCGAGGGGCGACCCGGGGGTGACCCAAGCGCCGACGTCCGCGATCGCGTACCGGATCACGAAGCCGGTGTCCGTGCGCTCCAGCGCCATCGCCTGGTCGAGGTCGAGGCTGCCCGGTGGGTCGATCGTGACGAACGCGATGTCGGTGCGGTCGACCCGTTCGCCCGCTGCTCCCGCGCGCACAGCTTCCGTCGCCGCAACCTGGACCTCAGCCGGGAAGTCCAACGGCAGTTGCAGTTCCTCGCGCAACGCGACCAGGGCGGTGCTCACCGCGGCCGGCTCCGTACGCAGAACGACCCGGCGCATGCTCATTCAAGACTCCCTCGTCGCTGGTGCGGTGCGATCGGATCGCGATCCAGAGTGAACCATTCACGCCGCGCTGCCGAATGGGGAGTGTTACCCCGACGACAGAGCGGACCACCCTATGAACATCGGCGACACCGCCCCGGACTTCGTGTTGCCGGATCACCTGGGTCGACGGTGGCAGCTGTCCGAAGCGTTGGCGGTCAGCCCCGTGGTGCTGTTCTTCTATCCCGGGGCAATGACCATCGGCTGCACCGCGGAGACCTGCCACTTCCGCGACCTCGGCGCCGAATTCAGCGCCTTGGGCGCGACGAGGGTCGGCGTCAGTGCCGATCCTGCCAATGTACAAAGGGAATTTGCTACGCGTACGTCGGTCGACTTCCCGCTGCTGACAGACGAGGACGGGTTCGTCGGCAACCTCTACGGAGCCCGGCGCAACTTCGCGTTACGCCCGGGGAAACGCGCGACGTTCGTCATCGCGATGGACGGCGGCATCCGCGGCATCATCACGTCGGAACTGCGCATGCAGAAGCACGCCGACGAAGCGCTCGACATCCTGCGCGCGACCTCCGTCCCCTAGCGCCCGATCGCCGGTACGGTGCCCTCATGAGCGCCTACCGCGCGCCAGAGGCGCCCCTTCGCCGTCGACTCCACGACGTGTACGACGCGCAGGTGGATCGCACCCACCAGTCACTTCTCGTGGCCTGGCTGGCTTTCGCGGTGACCTTCGGTGTTCTGCGTGCCCTGACGTACGCGATCCATCACGGCGTGGGGCCCTTCGGTGACGTCTCTATCGGGGGAGCGCACCTGCACCATTACGTCTGGGGTATCGGGCTGCTCATGGCCGTCGGCCTCGCGTCCCTGATCGTGGATTCGCCGCGCTACAACCCGTGGCTCGGCCTGGCGTACGGGGTGGGGTGCGCCCTCGTCCTCGATGAGTTCGCGTTGCTGATCGACCTCCGTGACGTCTATTGGACGAAGGAGGGCCGGTCGAGCGTCGATGCGGCACTCCTGGTCATCGCCGCGCTCGGGGTGTACCTGAGCGCCGCCACCTTCTGGCGCCGGGCCACGACCGAGGTCGCACGCTCCCTGAGGCGTCGTGGGCGTGACCGTCCAGGCCCGGGCCCGCGCCAATAGGGCAATGAGGCCGCCGCTCGGGTAGTCTGGCCAATGACTCCGGCGGAACGCCGGACTTCATCTGCTCGTCGCCCGCCCCGCGTATCGGGACGCTGCCTGGCGACGACGACGGCGTCCGTTCGTGGCGCCACGCCCGGACAGGACCGCATTGAGTCAGACATTCGCCAGCCTTGGCATCCGCACCGAGCTCGTCGAGGCGCTCGCAAAGCGCGGCATCACGAGCCCCTTCGACATCCAGAGCCTGACAATCCGCGACGCGATCGCAGGCCGCGACGTGTGCGGCCAGGCCAAGACGGGATCCGGCAAGACCCTCGCGTTCGGGTTGCCCTTGCTGCAGCGCCTGGGCGAGGGCGAGCACACCCGCCACCCGCGCGGGCTGATCCTCGTTCCCACCCGCGAGCTGGCCAGCCAGGTCGTCGAAGAACTCATTCCCCTCGGTGAGGCCATCGGCCTCAGCGTCCTCGCCGTGTACGGCGGCGTGTCCCTGGGCACCCAGGGAGATCGCCTCGACAAGGGCGTCGACGTCATCGTCGCGACGCCGGGCCGCCTCGTCGACCTGATCGAACGCAAGATGACGTCGCTCCAGGACGTGCAGATGGCCATCGTCGACGAAGCAGACCGCATGTCAGACATCGGATTCCTGCCGCCCGTGGACTGGATCCTGCGCCAGATGCGGGCGCACCGGCCCCAGACCTTGCTGTTCTCGGCGACGCTGGACTCCGTCGTCGACCAGCTTGTCCAGCGCCACCTTGCCGACCCGGTCCGCTTCGCAGTGGAGTTCAGTGACGACGGCGTCGAGGAGATGACCCACCGGTTCCTCGCGGTGCACCCGATGGACAGGGTGAAGGTGGCCGCGACGATCGCCAAGACCGTCGAGCGGACCATCATTTTCACCCGGACGAAGCGCGGCGCCGACCGCGTCGCCGAGGACCTCGCGGCCGAGGGCCTGGCGACGGCGGCCATCCACGGCGACCTCGCTCAGCCCGTGCGCGAGAAGGCGCTCAAGAAGTTCTCGGACGGCAAGATCAAGGTGCTCGTCGCGACCGACGTCGCGGCGCGCGGGATCCACGTCGACGACATCGACATCGTCATCCACTTCGACCCGCCCGCGGATCACAAGGACTACCTGCACCGGTCGGGTCGGACGGCACGCGCCGGTCGGC
Organism: Frankiaceae bacterium; assembly: GCA_030840665.1. Taxonomy (GTDB): domain Bacteria; phylum Actinomycetota; class Actinomycetes; order JAVEEB01; family JAVEEB01; genus JAVEEB01. Next base: position 4,777 of record JAVEEB010000251.1, read on the forward strand.
ACGGCTTGGTGGCGACCTTCGTCCTGTGGGACCAGAAGACCGAGGTTGACCGGTTGAAGAAGCGCCTCGGGCTCGACAAGGAGCCGACGGTCACCGTGTATTCAACCGACCCGCGCCTGGTCGACCTGCTGAACTTCCACGAGGAGTCCGCCCCGGTCAGCTGAGGCTGACCGTCAGGCCGCTTCCACCGACCGCTTCGCCAGCCCCAACCAGAAGCCGTCGATCGCGGTGCGCGCCGGCGCGTCCGGTTGCTGCGCCGCGCCGAGAGTCACGAACAGCGGGACGAAGTGCTCGACGGTGGGGTGTGCGTACGGCATGCCGGGCGCCTTGTCCCGGAACGCAGCGAGTTCGTCGACGTCACCGCGGGCGATGGCATCGGCGGCCCAGGCGTCGAAATCCACGGACCAGCCCGGCGCCTTGGCATCGGGCCGAAAGTCGCGAAGGTACGGCAACCCGTGGGTCAGGAAGCCCGACCCGATGATGAGGACCCCCTCGTCGCGCAGCGGTTGCAGGCGGCGGCCGAGCTCCAGCAGCTTCGTGGGGTCGTACGTCGGCAACGACATCTGCAGCACCGGGATGTCGGCGTCGGGATACATGACAGTGAGCGGCACCCACGCGCCATGGTCCAGCCCGCGGGTCGGGTGGATGTGGACCGACTCCGTGCTCGGGAGGACGGCAGCGACGCGCGCGGCGAAGGCCGTCGCGTCCGGCGTCGGATAGGTCATCCGGTAGAAGCGCTCGGGAAAGCCGCCGAAGTCGTAGACGAGGGGTGCGCCGGCCGCCGGGTTGCTCAGGCTCAGGGGAGCGGCCTCCCAGTGGGCGGAGACGATGAGGATCGCTGACGGGCGGGGGAGATTGCCGGCCCACGCGCTCAGCTGGGCCGTCCACAGCGCGTCGTCGAGGAGGGGTGGCGCGCCGTGCCCGATGTACAGCGACGGTAGGCGGGTGCCGTCTGTCCACGCGTTTCTCATGTGTCGCTCCTGTCCTAGGACTGCCAGACTAGTACAATTACGTGAAGCATCAACTAATTCCGTCTGGCTGCTACCGCAGGTACGAGCGGTCACGCGGCGCGCGCGGGCCAAAGCTGGGTCGGCGCAACAGGCCAGTCGTCTCCAGGAGCCGGATCACCCGGTAGCGGAACGGCCGCCAGGGCTCGAGGATCTCCACCATCTGGGCGTCGTCCACCGGCTTGCGGAGGAAGGCATAGCCGATCGCCGCAGCCAGGTGGAAGTCGCCGACGGAGACCGCGTCCGGATCGCCGAGCGCGCGCTGAGCGACCTCGGCGGCGGTCCACGGTCCGACGCCTGGGATCGCCATGAGCCGTGTGCGAGCCGCTGCCGGCGCCATCGTGGTCGTCTCCTCGACGCGGCCGGCGACATGAGCGCACGAGACGGCGGTCCTGGCCCGGGTGGCGTCCACGCCCGATCGATGCCACTCCCAGCTGGGGATCGCCAACCACTGGGCGGGGGAGAGCGGGACGCGCATACCTGTGGGTGTCGGGCCGGGCGCCATGTCGCCCCGCCGCAGAATCAGGCGTCGCCACGCGGCGTGCGCGTCCAACGTGACGACGCGCTGCTCGATGACCGCCGCCATGAGGGAGTCGAGCACGTATCCGGTACGTGGGATGCGCAGCCCGCCGTTTCGGCGGTGTGCCTCGGCGATGGCGGGGATCCGCGGATCGAACTGTGAATGATCATCGCGCGCGCCCAGGAGATCCGGCACCCTTGCAAGTACCGCGGCGGCACCCGGACCCCAAGCGCGACAGGCGACCGTCTGCGGGTCGAGTT
>JAVEEB010000261.1 GCA_030840665.1 Frankiaceae bacterium
ATGCGAAGGGCGATCGCTGCCAGGGCCAGCCCACGTTCGACCGGCTCGTACACGGTGAACATGTCGCCGCGGTGGTCGGCGCATACGAGTCGACGGTCACGCTGCAGGCCCTCATCGCGGCGGACAAGCGCAACGTGCCGCTCGTCAACGACAGCGCGACGGCACCATCGTTGACGCAACCGGGGGGATCCATCACGGCGTGCGGGCGCACCGATGCCGATCCACGGCCGTCTCAGTGGTTCTTCCGTGTCGGGCCCAGCGACACGCAGGCCGCCAGGCAGTTCTTCAACCTGATCGACGACGCGGCGGTTGCGGACAAGATTCGTCAGGTCCGCAGGGTGGCGATCCTGCATGAGAGCGACGACATCTACGGCAATACCGGCGCTGCAGCGACGCAGAGACTCGCGAAGAGCCACGACATAACGGTCAAGTCATTCGGATACCGCACCGTGCTTGGACGGCCCGCGCCATCGTCAGATTCCTCCTGCGCCATCAAGACCGAGTTGGTCGCGCAGCTACGGTCACTCGTGCAGGAGATCAAGGCGTACCGCCCCGATGTCGTGTTCGCGTTGGGCTACCTACCCGATGCGGTCGCCACGGTCCAGACGATGCAGGAGCTCGGCTACGTGCCGCCCGCCCTGCTCGCCTATGGCGCGGGCTTCGTCGACGGGGCGTTCATCCCGGGCGTGAAGGCCGGTTCGCCCCTGTGCGGGCTGCCCCCGGCCGATCCCGCCGGCATCATCGCTCGGGCGGCCTGGTCGCCGGATCTCTCGAGCGCCACCCCGACGGCGCGGCACGTCGCGGAGCTCTTCAAGCAGCGCTACAAGCGACCGATGACCCACACCTCAGCCTCCGCCTTCACGGCGATGCTGACGCTCGCGCAGGCGATCAACAAGGCCGGCTCGACCAATCCCGCGAAGATCCGGAAGGCGTTAGGCGCGCTCGACGTCCCGGCCAACGAGACGATCATGCCCTGGGCCGGCATCAAGTTCGACCTCCACGGCCAGAACAAACGCGCCGACGTGGTGCTCCAGCAGATCCGAGGGGGGAGCTACCGCGTCGTGTATCCAACCAGCGTGTCGACCCGTGAGGCCGTATGGCCCCTCGCGAAGGCGCGCAGGTAACTCGGCCCGCAACCAGGTCGTAACGGCCGCGACACCCCGCGGAAATCTCCGGCTTCTAAACACTTGCGTGGAACACGGGAGGATGAACTCACCGCAGCGTGCCATGTACACGAGCAGGTAGCGGGGGCGACCGAGCCTGCCAGCCATAGGAGCACGAACATGGAAGCGACGACGACAGACGTCCGCACCGAAGAGTTCATGCTGGACTACCTCGACAACGCCAACGCCGGGCTGCACTGGGTCGACGGCGAGGCGACGATCATCTGGGCAAACAAGGCCGACTACGAGCCGCTCGGGTACACCAAGGACGAGTACGTCGGGCACAAGATCACCGAGTTCCACGCCGACCAAGACGTGATCGGAGACATCCTGGAACGCCTCCTGGGTGGTCAGTCACTGTACAACTACAAGGCTCGCCTGCTGTGCAAGGACGGCTCCACGCTGAGCGTCCTGATCGCCTCCAGCGGCCTGTTCGGTGACAGCGGCGATTTCGTCCATCCGCGCTGCTTCACGATCGCAGAGCCGACCACTACTTGACCCGCCCCGGCTACGCACCTGAGCCATCCCCGGCTCGGGTGCGGCGCCGGTTTGCGTCACTGCACCATCAACGACGAGCTTCACCGACCGTCGCGTGAAAGCGCCACCGCAGCGACCCAGTTCGGCGCCGGGGTGCCGTCCTCGAGGCGCTCCCACTCCGGCGGCATGGGGAGCATCGGATACAGCGCGTCACGTACGCCGTCCAGGTCGACGGGATCGATCACGCGCCGACCTCCCTCGGTCTGTGCGGGCAGGCGACCATCGCGGATCCAACGGCGCACCGTCGCGGCGCTACGTCCGACCCTGCTCGCGGCTTCGTCAACCGTCAGCATGTTGTGATCGTACGCCGAGCACCGGCGGCGTCCAGAACGCGCCTTTGTGTCAGCTCCGTCGAAGATGCCCGCTCAGGGGGAGTAGAAGCCGTTGCTACCACCCTCTCCTTGTTCGGCTCCGGGGTTCGCACGTCGAGCGATGACGGAGGGGGAGGGATTCGAACCCTCGGTAGGGGGGTTGCCCCTACAACGGTTTTCGAGACCGCCCGATTCAACCACTCTCGCACCCCTCCAGGGCCCGATCCGGGACGACGCTGAAGGGTAGCGGCGCGGGTCGCACCGGCCATCCTCGCGCGTGCGAGGATTGCCGCAACCCCGCATCGAGGAGGTCCGCACCATGCCAGAGCGCACGAGCTACGCCCAGGGCACACCGTCGTGGGTCGATCTCTCGTCACCGGACGTCGAGGTCTCGGAGGCCTTCTACGGCGCGCTGTTCGGATGGGACAGCGGCGGCGCGCCCGAGGCGCCCGAGGACAGCGGCGGCTATGACATCTTCACCCTGCACGGCAAGCGCGTGGCGGGCATCGGGCCGCTGATGGCTCCCGATCAGCCGGTCGTCTGGAGCATGTACCTCGCGGTCGACGACGCCGACGAGGTCGCCGAGAAGGCGGTCGCGGCCGGCGGCCGGCTCGTGATCGAGCCGATGGACGTGCTGCAGGCCGGTCGCATGGCCGGCTTCATCGACACGAGCGGCGCGTTTGTCGGCATCTGGCAGGCGCGTGAGCACATCGGCGCCGAGGTCGTCAACGAGCCGGGCGCCGTCGGCTGGAACGACCTCATGACGCGCGACACGGCGGCCGCCGAGGCGTTCTATCCCGCCGTCTTCGGGATCGAGGCGGCGCCGTGGGAGAACGCGGGCTCGCAGTACACGGTGTGGAACGTCGACGGGCGGACGGTCGGCGGGCTGGTGGAGATGGACGAGACCTGGCCCGAGGAGGTTCC